>JBDIBB010000037.1:0-33107 GCA_039812685.1 Vicinamibacteraceae bacterium | reverse complement strand
AATCGGGGTCGGGTCTGATTTCCGACCCACGGCGCTATCATCGGCGCTTCCACCAGGGAGCCCCCGATGTCCATCACCGACACCCACGTCCTCGCCACGCTCGTCGCCGAGCTGCACAAGCTCGAACGTCTCGGCCGCACCGCGCTCGACCAGCTCACCACCGACGACCAGGTGAACCACCTGCTGGACGCCGACGCCAACAGCCTCGCCATCATCGTCCGGCACCTGGCGGGCAACATGCGCTCGCGCTGGACCGACTTCCTCACCACCGACGGCGAGAAACCCGACCGCGACCGCCGCCACGAGTTCGATCAGCAGCCGCAGTGGACCCGCGCCCGGACGCGCGAGGCCTGGGACGCCGGCTGGGCACACACCTTCGCGGCGCTCGACGCGCTCACGCCCGCCGACCTCACGCGCGAGGTGCGCATCGGCGGCCACGCGATGACGGCCTTCGAGGCCATCGTCCGCGCCGTGTCGCACTACGGCCAGCACGTCGGACAGATGCTGCTGCTTGCCAGGCACCTGCTGGGGCCGGCCTGGAAGACACCATCGATCCCGCGCGTGCGATAGGCGAGGAAACCGACGCGTCAGCTGCCGAGGGACACCGCACAGAAGGGACCTGGCGGGTCACCGCGGATACGGGTGGCAAACGGGAGGAGGCGGCCGTCACCACGGGCGGGCGGCCGCGAAGGCTCCGCACGCCCGCAGCCCGGACGCTACTCGTCGCCGGCCTCAGCGAGATCGAGGCCGGGGACACGGACGAAATGATCGCGGTTGCGGATCAGCAGGGCGCCGCCGTGCGCAAGGACAATGCCGGCTATGAGTGCGTCCGCCATGCCGATCGTCTGTCCGGCCCGATCAAGACCTCGTGCCACCTCCGCTGCCCGATCGGCACCATCCTCGTCAAGGGGCAGCGTCACCACCGCTGCCAGCAGCTCTGCGGTGGCCCGAACCTGCCGCGCGGTGCAAACTCCACGGAGCAGTTCGGCACGACTGACGGCCGTCGTGCAGAGCCGGCCCGCGGCCAGCGCGTCCGCCACCCGACCCGCCATGGGCTCCACGCCAGCGAGGTAGTCGATCAGGACATCGGTGTCGGCGACGATCAGCGCCACCGCTGCCTCCAGGCCGCGACCGCGACACGGATCTCCTCGGCCTCACGGCCACGAAGGCTCCCGCGGCGCGCAAGGGCCCGCCGACGGACCGCTCCCCGAGCGCGCTCCTGGCGCAGATACAGGGCGACCGCTTCCTCGATGAGGCCCGAGAAGCCCTTCTCTCCCCGCCGCGCGGCCAGTTCGAGCAACCGGGCCCGGTGTTCGGCCGACAGCTCGATCGTGGTTCGCATGAACGGCAGCATCACATGCATGTACCTGGCTGTCAACACGCCGCTCCCGCCCGATCGGGAGCCACGGGCGGCAACCTCACGACGGGCCGTTGACGAACTTCGGCGCGATCACTTCCGGCCCGAGCCGGCACCGGAACGCACGACCCTCGGGTGGAAGATAGACACCTCCGGTGGCCGCCCGCAAGGGCCCGCCAACGGGCGGGACGCCGCAGGCGCGCTCCCGACAACGACCGCCTCGCGCCGCGCCCGCCCTGCTGAGCCGGATTCGGCGGCGAGGGAGTAGGATGCGAGCCGGTGGCCGCATGGGGCGGCCACGCTCCCGTCCGTCGATCCCCGTGACCGCATCGTCCCGACTCGCCGCGCTGCCCTTCCTGCTGTTCGCCTTCATCGCCCTGCCCGCCGCTACCGCCGCCGCCGAACGCATCCCGATCGCGATCGAGCGCCATGTTCCCGGCGCGCCGCTCACCTTCGGCCTGCCGCTGCCGAAAGGCCTCGTCACCTCGCCCGACCAGGTGCGGGTGATCGGCCCCGACGGCCGCGAGGTACGCGCGCAGGTCACGGAGGTGAGCACCTGGGAGCCGGTCGACGCCAGCCTGAAGTGGGTGTGGATCTTCTTCTTCGCCGAGGCCTCCGACCGCTACACGGTGGAGGCCGGCCAGGACGTGCACCGCACGCTGCCGGTGGCCGCCATCGACAGCGACCTCCAGGTGGTGAACAACCCGCGCGACCGCGGACAGCTCGACATCCAGGCGGGCCCCATGCACCTGCTGGTGCGCCAGGGCGAGGGCGGCTTCCTGAGCGAGGCCTCGCTCGACGCCGACGGCAACGGCTTCGACGAGCACGACGTGATCGCAACCGGACCGGCCGGGCGCGGCTCCTTCCTCGACCTGCTCGACGCCGCCGGCCTCGATCCGGCCCGCGCCATCGTCCGGCAGACGTTCATCGAGCGCGGCACCGGCCCGCTGCACGCGGTGCTGCGCGTGGAGGGCGAGTACCGCTACGGCCGCGGCGACAACAACGCGGCGCCCTTCGTCACGCGCATCCACGCCTACGCCGGCCGCTCCTACGTGCGCGTCCTGCACACCTTCGTCTACACGGGCGTGCCCGACCGTCACCGCGTGGAGCCGGGCGAGTTCCCGCACGTCGCCACGCAGAAGGACCTGCTCACGAAGGGCGACCCGAAGGATCCGGGCTGGACGCAGCCCGAGGACCAGATCGCGGGCGCCGGCCTCGCGCTCTCGCTGAAACTGGGGCCGACGCGCACGCTGACCACCTCGCTCGGCGAGGGACCCTGGTGGGACGCGACCCGGCGGCCGCGCCTGCTCCGCACGGAACTCGGCGCCGCGACGGCGTCGGTGACGCAACTCGGGCCGCGCGGCGAGAACGCGGGGCCGCCGCCCGAATCGCCGGGCGACCGGCGCCAGGCGGGCTTCACCGCGGCGGTCACGGCCGGCGGCCGCGAGATCGGCCGCGCCGAGCACGCCACGGGCTGGGTGGACGTGTCCGACAGCACGCGCGGCATCGCCATCGGCATGCGCCACTTCCTCGAGGAGTACCCGAAGGAGGTGCGCGTGAACGGCGAGACGGGCCTGCTCGAGGCGTTCACCTGGTCACCGGCTGCCGGCCCGGCGAGCTTCGCCCGGATGAACTCGCAGCCCGGCGCGGAAGGTTCGGTCGAGAACTGGGCGCAGGGCCTCGCCAAGACGAGCGAGTTCGTACTCTACCTCCACAAGGCCGCTCCCGCCGACGACATCGCCCGGACGATGGCGTATGTGCTCGATCCGCCGGTGGCGCACGCCGACCCGGCGTGGTACGCGCGCAGCGGCGTCTACGGGGCGTTCGCGCCGCGCGGCAGCCGGCACCCCGAGCTGGAGCGCGCGCTCGACCACAAGTTCGACTGGATGCTGTTCAACCAGCGCTGGGCCCCGTGGTTCGGCCTCTTCGACTACGGCGATCTCAAGCAGCGCTTCGACAACGGCGCCTGGGACATGTGGGGGCACAACGAGCCGGCGCAGGACTTCCAGATCTGGATGCAGTTCATGCGGACGGGCGAGGCGCGCTACTACGACACGGCCCTCGCGCTGAGCCGGCACACGATGGACGTCGACAACACGCACTGGCCGGGCGATCCCGAGTACCGCGGCGAGAACAACCAGGCGGTGCAGTGGTTCGAGGCGGCGGCCCAGCCGCCCGGATCGAAGTGGCGCGGCGTCGGGCGCCGGCACTCGCCGCAGCACTGGATGCACGTGCTGAGCGCCCACGTGTGGGTGCAGGGGTGGATGGCGGCCTACTACCTCGCGGCCGACAACCGCGCGCTCGACGTGGCGCGCCAGACGGCCGACATGCACCTGCGGCGCATGTGGGGCGAGCACGAGTTGACCGGCCGCCGCCTCTACCTCGCCGTCTGGAACCTCGCCGAGGTCTACGACGCCACGAAGGACCCGAAGTACAAGGCCGACCTCGAGGACCGCGTGCAGCGCATGCTCACGCAGGCGCGCGGCAACGGCGACGTGCTCGCCATCGAGCGCTACGGCTACTCGCAGGTCTACGCCGCGCACGGCCTGCACCGCTACTGGCTGATGACAGGCGATGCGGTGGTGCGCGACGCGCTCGCCCGCCACGCGCGGCGCGAGCGCGACGTGCCGTCGCTCAACCACTGGATGGAGTCGTACATGGCGTCGCTGTTCCCGCTGGCGATCGGCTACGAGCTGAGCGGGGAGCCGAGCCTGCGTGACGAGGCGGTGCGCCGCGCGCGCCTGCTCGAGACCGCTGCCCTGCCACGGCCCATCGGCGAGGGCTGGACGCGCGACGCCCTGGCGGCGGCGCTGCAGCCGACCGACCGCCTGCCGGACGCGCCCTCGTGGTACCGCCGCGAGTTCCCCGCCGCCGCCCGCGCGCGCACGCCGAACTGGGATCCGCTGCACGGGCTGCGCTTCTTCGGGTGGACCACGGGGCACGGGCTGCCGTGGGCGCTGGCGCTGGTGGAATAGGCTGCGGCGGCTCGGCCACCGGCACCCGCTCCCCGGTCGTCACCGCGGTTGCGGGCGCGATGTCCACCTCGATGTGGCCGCGACGCTCGTCCGCCCTGCCCGAGACGACCGAGTCCGGGTGGCCGGGCACCATCGGCGGCGACGCCGGGCCTCCAGGACCACGCGAGGGCGGCTCCTGTCTTGGATGCAGGCCCCAGCGTATAATCCACGCATCCCGATGCAGTTCGTGACGGGCGATGTCGTGGGGCCGTACGAAGTGCTGTCGCGCCTGGGGCGTGGTGGCATGGGCGACGTCTACCTGGCCAGGGATCCCCGGCTGGATCGCCGCGTTGCCCTCAAGGTACTGCGACCGCGGCCCGGCACCCCGGCCCTCGATCGGCGGAAGGTGCTGCGCGAGGGTCGTGCCGTCGCCCGCATCGTTCATCCCCTGGTGGCCGCCGTATTCGACGTCGTCGACATTGGCGACCTGACGGTGCTGGTGCTGGAGTACGTCGAAGGACGGACCCTGCGACAGGTGATCGAAGCCGGGCCGCTGCCGCCGGCGGAGGCATGCGGCGTCGCCGCGCAGATCTGCGACGCCATCGACGCAGCCCACGCGCACGGCGTCGTCCACGGCGACATCAAGCCGGAGAACGTCTGCCTGACGGCGACCGGCCAGGTGAAGGTCCTCGACTTCGGGATCGCGCGCGTGATGGCGCGAGCCGGCCCGGATGCCGACGGAACGGTCACCACCGACAGCGTGGCCCTCGGTTCCTTCGCGGGCACGCCCCGCTACGCCGCGCCCGAGTTGTTCGCCGGCGCGCCCGCCGATCCCAGGACCGACGTCTATGCCGTGGGTGCCGTGCTGTTCGAGATGCTCACGGGGCTGCCGCCGCACGCCGGCCACAACGCCATCGAGATCGGCCTCAACGCTCGGGCTGGTCCGGCACCGCGGGTCGATGGGGTCCGTCGCGACGTGCCGGCGGCAGTGGCCGATGTCGTGGCGCGCGCGCTGGCCGGCGACCGGCACGATCGCACGCCGACGGCCGCCTCGCTGGCGACCTCTCTGCGCGCGCTGGCGACGCTCGGCGGCGGGACGGGCGACGCGCCCACGCTCACCAGCGCCGGGTTCGCCGCCGCGCTCTCCTCCCGCGTCGCAACCGACGGACCACCCGGGAGCCCGCCACGCGCCAACGCGACGACGCTGCGGCCACTCGCGACGACGCTGGTGGCCTCGCCCCGCGCGCCGTGGCACGTCGCCGCGGCGGCCGCCGTGGTCGTGCTGCTGCTCGCCGGGGGCCTGTGGCGCCTGCTGCCGGGGCCACCAGCGGCGGTCGTCGACGCTACGCCCCGGGTGCTGGCCATCCTGCCGCTGGAGCCGGTGGGCCAGGGCCCGCACCAGGCCGCCATCGGCATGGGGATCGCCGACACGCTCATCGCCGACCTCGCCGATGCCAGGGGCCTCGTCGTGGTGTCGCGCCGTGCCGCGACGCCGCTCTCCGGCCGCGACAACCTGGCCGGCATCGCACGGGAACTCGGCGCCACGCTGCTGGTGGACGGCACGGTGCAAGCCGTCGGTGACGCGCTCCGCGTGGCGATCACGCTGGTGCGGCCCGACGGCACGGTCGCCTGGGGCCGTACGGTGGAGGGCACGACGGCGCAGCTCTTCGACCTGCAACGGCAACTCGTCACGGGGCTGCGCGAGGCGCTGCACGTGCAGCCCGCGCCCTCGACGGTCGCCAGCATCGCGGAGCGAGCAGCGCGACCGCAGGGCCCGGCATCGCTCGACGTGGAGGCGTTGTCCGACTATACGGACGCCCTGCAGCGGCTCGCGCGACAGGACCTGGCCGGCAACGTCGACCTGGCGGTCGATGGCTTCACGCGTGCACTCGACCGCGATCCCGGGTTCGTGCTGGCCCACGTGGGCCTGAGCGATGCCCACATGGCCGCGTACCGGCAGTCGCGCGATGCCGACGCGCTCGAGCGGGCGACGCGGCACGCAGACCGTGCGGCCGCGCTGGCGCCATATCACGCCGAGACGTGGGTCGCCGTCGCGCGTGTCCGCGCTGCCAGGGGTCAGGCCGACGCAGCCCGCCAGGCACTCGAGCGGGCGCTCGGGCTGCAACCCACCAACGACGAAGCCTGGCGCGAACTCGCCGACGTGCAGGCCAGCCAGGGACAACGCGGCGCTGCCGAGGAGGCCCTGCGCCGCGCCGTCGCGCTGCGCCCCGGCTATTGGCGCAACCACCACGAGTTCGGGCGCTTCCTCTTCGAGATCGGGCGGCTCGACGAGGCCGCCAGCCAGTTCCGCCAGGTGATCGAGTTCCAGCCCGACAGCCCGCGCGGATACCAGGCGCTCGGCACGGTCCTTCAGGCACAGGGCCGCGACGCCGAGGCCATCCTCAACTACGAACGCGCCACGCGGATCAGCCCGAGCGTGAACGCGTTCCTCAACGTCGGCGTGCTGCACCACTGGGCCGGCCGGTTCCGCGAGGCGATTGCCAGCTACGAGCGTGCGGCCGCGCTCGCACCCGAGGATCCCGTGCCCCAGCGCAACATCGGCGACAGCCTCCTGAGGCTCGACGCCGCGACCCGTGCCCGAACGGCGTACGCCCGGGCGCTCGGCCTGGCCGAGCGCGAGCTGACGCGCAACCCCACGTCAAGCGCCATGCTGGAATTGCGCGCGATCCTGCTGGCCAAGCTGGGACGCTTCGCGGAGGCCGAGCGCCAGTCGGTGGCGCTGGCCGCGAGCCCCGGCACCGAGTCGGCCCACTACGCCCGCGCGGTAGTCCTCGCCCTGTCGGGCCGCCAGGCCCTGGCGAGGCCGGAGCTGGAGCGCGCGATCGCCCTTGGCTACCCACGCGAACTCGCGGCACGAGACGAAGATCTGGCGGGCGTCATGCAACCGGGCCGCGCGCCGGTGGCGCGCACGACCACGAAAGGGACATCCCAATGAACCGGACGACGGGATTGATGCTGGTGATGTGGTTGGCGGTAACCTGCACACTCCAGGGTGGCCAGGCCGCCCAGACGGTCGCGCCGCGGCAGTCCGGGCTGGCGCCCGGGAAGAAGATCGACGCGCCGGTGCACTTCTTCCTGACCGAGGACGAGAGCGGGCGGTGCACCGTGCTGAAGTACGACGGCGTCGCCAGCCTCAAGGTGCACAACCACATCCGGTGGGATCTCGAGAACGAGTGCGGGGGCACGCGCACGATCGAGTTCCGCAACTTCCGCAAGCTCGCTCAGGGGGCGATCGACTGCGCCACCGGACCCAGCACGTCCGGCCAGCCGGGTGAGGGAAGCGTGAAGGACAGCTTCAGGTTCAAGGGCAAGATCCGCCTGAAGCTCGGCGACGCGTCGGAGGGCCGCTGGTGCTTCGACGTGCACTTGGACGAATCGGATACCCCGATTGACCCGATGGTCCGGATCGACCGGTGAGGCCGCGTGGGGGTGATGCGCCGATCCGCGCGCCGCGGCCGCCTCAGTGCCAATCGGTGTGCGGCACCTTGTTGAGGACGAACCAGCCGTAGAGCAGGCCGCGGTAGGTCTGCCACCGCATCCCGCGCCGCTCGTAGAACGGCAGCAGCGCCCGCTGCAGCCGCGGCAGCCGGTAGTAGGGCACGCCCGGGAAGTAGTGGTGCTCGAGGTGCAGGTTGGAGTTCAGGAACACGAGGTTCCAGAACCAGTGGCTGCGCATCAGCGTGCCCCACTTCGCCGGGTCCGACGGATCGATGTCGTAGTGCTGCCCGAGCCGGTTCAGCACGAACGCCACGGGGAACACGAAGAAGACGGGCACCACGTAGGCGCGCAGCGCCGCCCCGGCGCCGAAGGCCAGGCCCAGCGCGACGAGCGCGGCCAGGTGCGCCGCCACCGACGCCGCCCGCTCGATGGCGATCCGCCGCCGCACGCCGGCGGGATAGCCCGCCGCCTCGCGCCGCGCCGCGCGGAAGTAGATCGGAAACAGCGCCGGCGTGGCGTAGAGCAGCTTCACCCAGCGCGCGTTGCGTCTGGGCGACAGGTGGTGGCGCTTTGGATCGTCCTCCTCCGAGCCGAGCTCCGCGTGGTGATCGAGGTGCCAGCGCGTGAACTGCGTGGCCGAGATCCCGCTCGGCACCGCATAGAGCAGGGCGAGCAGACGATCCCAGCGCTGGCGCCGGCCGGCGAACACGGCGTGGTGCACCACCTCGTGCAGCAGCACGGTGAAGTTGAACACGGTGAAGCCCTGCACGATCGCCAGCGGGATCCAGATCAGCGGCTGGCGGAAGGTGACCAGACCCCAGGTGCAGGCGCCGAGCAGCAGGAACTGGCGCGCCGTGCCCAGCAGGTGCCGCGGCACCGATCGTTCGTGCAGCGCGCGCAGCAGGTCGCGCGGCACGGCACGCCCGAGCTCGCCGCGCAACTCGACGGTGTGCCGGCTGTAGTGCTGCCCCCTGACGCGCGCCGCCGCCGCCGATGGCGAGGCGACGGCACCGGAGGCGGCCGGATGGGTGTCGATGCGCGTGGTCACGTGCGGCGCGGGGGGCGGCGCCGGAACGGCCGCCCCCGAGGGCGCGGGCGGGCTACGGCAGCAGCTCCGCCAGCCCGCCCCAGGTGTCCGGATCCTGCAGCACGAGCGTCGAGAAGTAGAGCCGGATGTCCTCGGGCGGGAACTTCCCGGCAAGGGCCTCGACGGCCGCCTTCAGGGCGTCGGCCTCTGGCCGCTTCAGATCCTCGTCCTTGATCAGGCCCTCCTCGTGCGCGACGCCGAGCGCGTCGAGAAAGGCGGCCATCATCGGCCGCTGGGTCTGCAGGTGGTAGGCCACCAGCAGCCGGCTCGCCACCGTGTCGGAGATCTGCGCCATGCGCGCGGTGTGCCTCACCTTGCGCTCGACGGGCAGCGCGATCACCGACTTCGGCCTGAAATTCAGCTGTTTCGCGATGGCGCCAATCACTTCCGCCTGCTCGGCCACCGCCTGTTCGTCGTCCCAGAAGCCCTCGGCCGCGGCCAGCCGCTTCTCCTCTGGCAAGTCCTTCCACAGTCTGGCC
Organism: Vicinamibacteraceae bacterium; assembly: GCA_039812685.1. GTDB lineage: Bacteria > Acidobacteriota > Vicinamibacteria > Vicinamibacterales > JAFNAJ01 > JBDIBB01. Next base: position 23,771 of record JBDIBB010000037.1, on the reverse strand, counting down.
GGGCGCGGGATGTCGATGCTCGTTGCCATAGGCGTGGAATTGTACCCCATCGGTCGGCGCCGCCCCGGCTTCGGCCCATCGCCCGGTCGCGCCGGCCAGGCCAGGGCGTCGCCGCCGCCGGGCGCCGGGACGACGGGCCGCGAGCCGATGCGGCAACGTGTGCCGCGCAACGCTATACTGCGGCGGATGCGCGAGATCCAGTTCACGCTCAACGGCGAAGCACGGCGCGTGGGCATCGTGCCGGGCGAAACGCTGATGGAGGTGCTGCGCCATCGCTGCGGCATCCTCTCGGTGAAGGACGGCTGCTCGCCGCAGGGCCAGTGCGGCTGCTGCCTGGCACTGGTCGACGGCGCGCCGAAGACCTCGTGCGCGGTGGCGGCCGAGAGCGTCGATGGCCGCACCGTGCTCACGCTCGAGGGCGTCTCCGACGAGGAGCGCGACCTCACGGCGCGGGCCTTCGCCACCGCCGCCGGCGTGCAGTGCGGCTTCTGCATTCCGGGCATCGCGCTGCGCGCCAAGTGGCTGCTCGACCGCCAGCCCAGTCCCGGCCGCCACGAGATTGCGAAGGCGATCGACGGCAACCTCTGCCGCTGCACCGGCTACGTGAAGATCGTCGACGCCATCGAACTGCTCGCGCGCGCGCGCCGCGGCGAGCCGCTGCCGCCGCTGCGCGAGGAGGGCGGCGTCGGGACGCCGCTGGTGAAGTACCGCGGGCAGGCGCTCGCGCTGGGGCTCCACCGCTACGTGGGCGATCTGGACGCGCCGGGCCTGCTGTGCGGCGCGGTCACGCTCTCGGCGCACGCCCGCGCCCGCGTCACGCGCATCGACACACGCCGCGCCGAGGCGCTGCCCGGCGTGGTGCGCGTGGTGACGGCCGCCGACGTTCCCGGCCACCGCTGGTACGGCCTGCTGTGCGACGACTGGCCGGGCTTCGTGGCGGAGGGCGAGGAGGCGCGGTGCGTGGGCGACGTGCTGGCCGCCGTGGCGGCGGTCGACGACCGCACGGCGCGCGCCGCGGCCGCGCTCGTCGAGGTCGACTACGAGCCGCTGCCGCCGGTGACCGATCCCGAGACGGCCCTGGCGTCCGGCGCGCCGCGCGTCAACCCGCACCACGACAACCTGCTCTCGCTCTCGGTCATCCGCCGCGGCGACGTGGACGCGGCGCTCGCCGCCAGCGCCCACGTCGTCTCGGGCACGTGGCACACGCAGCGCATCGAGCACCTGTTTCTCGAGCCCGAATCGGCGCTCGCCGTCCCGCTCGAGGATGGGCGGCTGCGGATCCACACGCAGGGCCAGGGCATCTTCGACGATCGCCGCCAGGTGGCCGCCTTCCTGGGCGTCGCCGAGGACCAGGTGGAGGTGGAGCTGGTCCCCAGCGGCGGCGCCTTCGGCGGCAAGGAGGACATGTCGGTGCAGGCGCACGCGGCGCTGCTGGCGCGCGTCAGCGGCCGGCCGGTGCGCGTCACGCTCTCGCGCGAGGAGTCGATCCGCCTGCACCCCAAGCGCCATCCGATCTCGATGCAGTACACGGTGGGCTGCGACGCCGAGGGCCGGCTCACCGCCGTGCGCGCGCGGATGATCGGCGACAGCGGCGCCTACGCGTCGGTGGGCGACAAGGTGCTCGAGCGCGCCGCCGGCCACGCCTGCGGCGGCTACCGCGTGCCGGCCGTCGACGTGGAAGCGCGCGCCGTCTGCACCAACAACCCGCCGTGCGGCGCCATGCGCGGCTTCGGCGCCAACCAGGCGCACTTCGCGATGGAAGGCTGCATGGACCTGCTCGCCCGCGCCGCCGGCCTGGATCGCTGGGAGATCCGCTGGCGCAACGCCGTGGAGGTGGGCGACACGTTCGGCACCGGCCAGGTGCTCGAGAAGTCGGTGGGCCTGAAGCGGACGCTGCAGGCCGTCAAGCCGCACTACGACGCGGCGCGGGCAGCCGGTCACGCGGTCGGCATCGCCTGTGGCATCAAGAACAGCGGCATCGGCAACGGCGTGCAGGAATGGGGCAAGGCGCGGCTGGTCGTCGAGGCCGACGCCACGGTCTCGCTCTACAACGGCTACACCGAGATGGGCCAGGGCCTGCTCACGGTGCTCACGCAGTTCGCCGCCGAGGTCACCGGCCTGCCGGCGCGCACGTTCACGCCGAAGGTCGACTCGACCTTTGCGCTCGGCTGCGGGCAGACCACCGGGTCGCGCGCGACGCTGTTCGGCGGCCGCGCCGTCACGAGCGCCGCGCGGAAGCTGCGCGCGGATCTCGACGCCGGCCTCACGCTCGCCGATCTCGCCGGCCGCGTCTACGCCGCCGACGTGGTCATCGACGACACGACGCCGCTCGGCGCCGGCGGCCGCATCAAGACGCACACGAGCTTCGGCTTCGCCACGCAGGTCGTGATCCTCGACTCCGACGGCAGGGTGGCGCGCGTGGTGGCCGCCCACGACGTGGGGCGCGCGGTGAACCCGGCGCTGTGCGAGGGCCAGGTGCAGGGCTCGATTCACATGGGGCTCGGCTACGCCCTCACCGAGGAACTACCCTGCGAGGACGGCATGCCGGTCACCTTCTCGCTGCGGGAGATCGGCGTGCTGCGGGCGCGCGACATGCCCGACATCGAGGTGATCCTCGTCGAGGAGCCCGAGCCCGAGGGCCCCTTCGGCGCCAAGGGGGTGGGCGAGATCGGCCTGGTACCGACGGCGGCCGCCGTGGCCGGCGCGCTGGAGGCCTTCGACGGCATCCGCCGCTACCGGCTGCCGATGAAGGACTCGCCCGCCGGGCGCGCGATGAGCGTGGGGAAGATCCGGACGCACGCCGGGCGCCCGGCTGAAGCCGGACGCCACGAGCAACGATCATCCGGGTCCCAGGCTACGGGCGCTGTTGGCCGGCTTCCGGTCCCAAGCCCCAGGCCGCAGGCCTCATGATCGGCCTCGTCAACGCGCACACGCACGTCTACAGCGCGCTGGCGCCCTACGGGATGCCGCCGGCGGAGCCGCCGCCCGACAGCTTCGTGCAGATCCTCGAACGCGTCTGGTGGCGGCTCGATCGCGCGCTCGACGAGCGCGCCCTCGACGTGTCGGCGCGCCTCTACGCCGCCGAGTCGCTGCTGGCCGGCACCACGACGATCGTCGATCACCACGAGTCGCCGGACTTCATCGAGGGCTCGCTCGACGTGATCGCCGACGCGTGCCAGGCCGCGGGCCTGCGGGCGCTGGTCGGCTACGGCGCCACGGAACGCAACGGCGGCCGCGACGAGGCGCGGCGCGGGCTGGCCGAGTGTCGCCGCTTCCTGCTCGCCAACCGCCGCCCGCTGGCGCGCGGGGCGATCGCGCTGCACGCCTCCTTCACCGTCTCCGACGAGACGATTCGCGAGGCCGCCGGTCTCTGCCGCGATCTCGGCGCGGTGCTGCACGTGCACCTGGCCGAGGATCGCGCCGACGTCGCCGACGCGCGCGCCCGGGGCTACGCGGGTCCGCTGCAGCGGCTGATGGCGCTCGGCGCGCTCGTCCCCGGGTCGATCCTCGCCCACGGCGTGCACCTCACGCGCGAGGAGGCGGCGATGGCCTCCGACGCCGGCGCCTGGCTCGTGCAGAACGCACGGTCGAACCGCGGCAACCGCGTCGGCTACCCGGTGGCGCTCACCGCCGCGGCGCGCGTCGCGCTGGGCACCGACGGCTACCCGTCGGACATGCTGGCCGAGGCGCGCGCCGCCAGCGAGGATGGCGCCGCGCACGGCGAGCCGGCCTCGCTCGCCCTCGAACGCCTGCGCCAGGGGCGCGCGCTGACCGCCGCCCTCTTCGATCTCCCGCCGCCCGCCGCCGCCGATGACGATGCCGGCCCGGCGGCGGCTCATGCGGCCGTCCTCGCACGTCACGAGGCCGATGGCCGCCTCATCCTCCACGACCGACGCCTGCTGACGGCCGACATCGACGCGCTGCGCGCCGAGGCCCGCCGCGAGGCGCCGCGCCTGTGGCATCGCCTGCGCGAGGTTGCGCCGTGAAACGACTCGGACTCGATACCACGATCGCGGATCGCTCGGTCTACGACCGCGCCGTCGCCCGCTTCCGCGACGCCCGCATCCTGCTGCCCACCTTTGCCCAGCTCGCCGATCCGTCGACGATCCCCGACGACATCCGCGCCGCCGTGTCGGGCGTGGATCCCGACGCGCCGCACCCGCTCAACCTGTTCCGCGTGCACTGGCACAACGACGCCACGCGGCGCGGCGTCGCCGGCGTGCCCGAACACCTCGTGCTGCCGGCCTCGCTCACCGGCGTGCGCGCGCCGATCGTCGTGGCGCTGGGCGACCGCTTCCCGATGATCGCCACCCACAAGGTGCTGGCGGCCTACGCCTGCCTCGCGCCGCGCGTGATCACGGGGCAGTTCGACCCGGCGGCGCACCGCGCGCTCTGGCCCTCGACGGGCAACTACTGCCGCGGCGGCGTCGCCATCTCGCGCATCATGGACTGCCACGGTGTGGCCATCCTGCCCGCGGGCATGAGCGCCGAGCGCTTCGAGTGGCTGCGGAAGTGGGTGCTCGATCCGGCCGACATCATCAGCACGCCCGGCACCGAGAGCAACGTCAAGGAGATCTACGACAAGTGCGCCGAGCTGGAGGGCGATCCGGCCAACGCCATCTTCAACCAGTTCTGCGAGTTCGGGAACTACCTGGCGCACTACGCGTGCACGGGCGCCGCCATCGAGCGCGTGATGACGCACCTGCGGCAGGCGCGCCCGGCGCTGGGGCTGCACAGCTTCGTGTCGGCCACGGGATCGGCCGGCACGATCGCCGCCGGCGACTTCCTCAAACAGCGCCTCGGCTCCCGCATCGTCGCCGTGGAGGCGCTGGAGTGCCCGACGCTGCTCTGCAACGGCTTCGGCGAGCACAACATCCAGGGCATCGGCGACAAGCACGTGCCGCTGATCCACAACGTGATGAACACGGACGCCGTCACGGCGGTGTCCGACGAGGTGAGCGATGGCCTCGGCGTGCTCTTCAACCACGCCGCCGGCCGCCGCTACCTGCGCGAGCGCCGCGGCGTGCCGCCGGAGGTGATCGACGCGCTGCCGTCCTTCGGCCTGTCGTCGATCTGCAACGTGATCGCGGCCATCAAGACGGCGCGCTACTACGACCTCGGCCCGGATGAGGCGGTGGCGACCGTGGCCACCGACGGCGCGGAGATGTACGTGAGCGAGTGGCCGCGGCTCACCGCGAAGCTCTTCGGCGGCCGCTTCGACGAGCTGACGGCAGCCGAGACGTTCGGGCGCGGCGTCCTCGGCGCCGCCACCGACCACTTCCTCGAGACGACGACGCGCGATCGCGAGCGCATCTTCAACCTGGGCTACTACACGTGGGTGGAACAGCAGGGCGTGACCGTGTCCGAGTTCACGGCGCGACGCAGCCAGGCGTTCTGGCACGGCCTCCTGGGGCGCCTCGACGCCTGGGATGCGCTGATTGCCGAGTTCAACGCGCGCACCGGCGTGACCGTGTGAGGGCACGACGATGATCGGCCCCGCGCCGGACGATGCCGCGCCGCCGATGCCGGCGCTCGCCTGCGCGGGCTGTGGCACGGTGGTGGAGGCCATCTCGCCGGCCGGCGTCGCGTGGCGGTGCCCGCGCGCCGGCGAGGGCGACGTCGACCATGTGCTGCGGGTGACGCCGCGCCGCGCGGGCGGCGCGCCCGGCGCCGATGGGAGCGAGGCCGGCACGGCATCGACCGCCCTGCCCCGCTTCGTCCGGGAGGCGGGCGCGCTGGTCAACCCGTTCCTTCGCTACCGGCATCGACTGGCCGTGTACGCGGCGGCGCGCGCCATCGGCATCACCGACGCGGGCTTCGCGGCGCTGGTCACCGCGCTCGACGCGCGGGTCGCCGAGGTGGACGGCCGCGGCTTCCGCGTCACGCCCTCGCGTGTCGAGACGACGCTCGCGCTGCACGCCGACCTCCCGTGCGGCCAGCTGATCACGAAGGTGGAGTGCGGCAACGTCGCGGGCAGCCACAAGGGACGGCACCTGTTCGGGCTCGCGCTGTGGCTGGCCGTCGAGGACCAGGCGCGCGCGCGCGGCGTGCTGCCGCCGGTGGCCGGGCCGCCGCCACGGCTGGCCATCGCCAGTTGCGGCAACGCGGCGCTGGCCGCCGCCGTGGTGGCACGCGCCGCCGGCCGCGACCTCGACGTCTTCGTCCCCACGTGGGCCGATGCCGCGATCGTCTCGCGCCTGCAGGCGCTGGGCGCCACCGTCGCCGCGTGCGCGCGCCAGCCGGGCGTCGCCGGCGATCCCTGCTACCACGGCTTCCAGGACGCCGTGGCGCGCGGCGCCGTGCCGTTCTGCTGCCAGGGTCCTGACAACGGCCTCGGCATCGAGGGCGGCGAGACGATCGCCTGGGAGCTGCTCGACGCGCTCGACGGCGAGGCGCTCGACGCGATGTTCGTGCAGGTGGGCGGCGGCGCGCTGGCCACCGCCATCGCGGACGGGTTCCTCGAGGCATCGCGCGCGGGCCGGTGCGCCCGCCTGCCGCGCCTGCACGCCGTGCAGGCGCGCGGCTGCGCGCCGCTGGTCCGCGCCTACGATGCGGTGGTCGCCTGGATGCTGGCTCGGGACGGGTACGACGCGACGCCGATCGACACGCTCGATCCCGCGTCGGCGCCCATCCGCCGCGACCGCGCGATGGCCATGCATGCCGTCGATCAGGGCCACCACGAGGACCGGATCGACGCGGCGCTGCGCCATGCGGCCACCCACCGGGCGGCGTTCATGCGGCCGTGGGAGACGGAGCCGCGCAGCCTCGCCACCGGCATCCTCGACGACGAGACCTACGACTGGCTCGCGGTCGTCGAGGCGATGCTGCGCACGGGAGGCTATCCCGTGCTCGCCGCCGAGGAGACACTGGCGCTCGCCTGCCGCCTCGCCCAGGAGGCCGCCGGCATCGACGCCTCGATGACGGGCACGGCCGGCCTTGCGGGCCTGATCGACGCCGCACCACTCGACGCGCGGCTGGCGCGCGAGCGCGTCGGCCTCGTGATCACCGGCGCACGGCGGGATCCCGGCGACGGCGTGGCGCGGACGTAGCGGGAAGACGCCGGGCCGCGCGTGACCGGCGGGCACCTCGCGCGCCTCGCGCGTGACCGGCCGTGCCCGCCGGCTGGCGGTCGCCGGCATCCGGCACGGCTCGTCGCGTGAACCACGTACCCCGGAGTGCCCCATGTCCACGTCCATCCCTTCCAGCCGGATCCGCCGTCTCAGCTTCGCGCTCGCCGTGATCGCCGTGCTCTCTCCCGGTGGGATGTCCGCGCAGGTCGCGCCCGCTCCGTCGCCGGCACAGCAGCTTGCGGCCCTGATCGCCGAGGCGGCGCAGGTGCGCACGCCCACCCGCGCCGCCTCCGAGTACGCGGCGGCCAGCGCGGCCTGCGGCCGCATCCTGCAGCGGCTGCGCGCGATCGATCGTGCCGCGCTGGGGCGCGACGATCAGGTGGACTACGACCTGCTCGACGCGCACGTGATGACGATTCCCGACTTCGACTACGCGGCGGTGCTCGCGACGCCGATGGCGCGCCGCACGCTGTCGTTCGGCGGCGCCCAGTACGGCCCCACCGTGGCCGGGCGCCTGTCGGGCTACTACGTCCTCACCCCGCTGGAGCCGTGGCTGACCGAGGCCGAGTGAGGCGCCGCGCCTCCCGGCCGCGGCGCGAGGCTACGGTTCCACGACGGTCCCCGCCCTGCCCTCCACGGCCAGCTCCAGCTGTTCGGGGCAGGTGATGACGGCGCGCGATCCGCCCCGCTCGAGATAGCCGGCGACGGCGCGGATCTTGGGCGCCATGCTGCCCTCGCCGAAGTGGCCCGCGGCGAGGTACTGCCGCGCCTCGGCCAGCGTCATGCGATCGAGGGGGCGCGCGGCGGGCGTGCCGAAGTCGATCATCACCCGCGGCACCCCCGTGGAGATCACGAGCTGGTCGGCCTTCAGGATGGTGGCCAGCAGCGACGAGGCCAGGTCCTTGTCGATCACGGCCTCCACGCCGCGCAGGTCGCCGCCGGGCCCGCGCGCGACCGGGATGCCGCCGCCGCCGACCGCGATGACGATGAAGCCGCCGTCGACGAGGTGGCGGATCGCGTCGATCTCAACGATGGCCAGCGGCAGGGGGCTGGGGACCACACGGCGCCAGCCGCGCCCGGCGTCCTCGGCCACGCGCCAGCCGTCGCCTTCGGCGTGGGCGCGGGCGATGGCCTCGTCCATGAAGGAGCCGATGGGCTTGGCGGGATGGGCGAAGGCCGGGCTGTCGGGGTCCACCTCCACCTGCGTCACGACGGTGACGGCCCGGCGCGCGATGCCCAGGCGCCTGAACTCGTTCTCGAGCGCCTGCTGGATCATGTAGCCGATGGCGCCCTGCGTGTCGGCGTCGCACGAATCGAGCGGGACGGTGTGCAGCTCGTGGCTGGCCAGCTCGGATCGGCGCAGGATGAAGCCCACCTGGGGGCCGTTGCCGTGGGTGATCACGACGCGGTGTCCCGCCTGCACGATCCGCGCGATGTGGTGGCAGGTTTCTCGCGTCAGGTTCCACTGATCGGGCACCGTACGGTGCGCCTCGTCCCTGATGAGCGAGTTGCCGCCGATGGCGAGCACGATGAGATCGGACACGGGATCGCTCCGCGGCCCCGCGGCGCTCGCGCCGCGGGGCCGGTGATCGCAGGAGTGGGCGGCCTACCCCCGTCGTCTGGGCGTGGACCGATCGACGAGGCCGGCCAGCACGCCCGCGGGGTCGGCGAACCGCGTGCCGAGGATCATCGCGGCGATGACCAGCGGCTTGTGGCCCGCCTCGCGATAGGTGTCGAGGCGCGCGCGCTCGAACACCTCGCGGCTCACCTCGCCCGCGGCGCAGCTGACGCCGGTGACGTCGGCCGGCAGGCAGTGCATGTAGAGCGCGCGGCCGTCGCGCGTGAGCCGCATCATCGCGCTGGTGCACTCCCAGTCGCGATGGCGCGCGTTGTGCGCGAGCGCCTCGCGCTCGAGGTCGGTGAGCCGCGCCGACTCCCGCGCGCGCAGCAACCGCGTGCGCTCGCGCATGACCGCCATCGGCGCCCAGCTCTTCGGGTAGACGACGTCGGCGCCGGCGAAGGCGTCGGCCATCGAGTGCGTCACCGTGAAGCGGCCGCCGGATTCCGCGGCGAAGCGCCGCGCGGCCTCCATCGGTTCCTCCGCCAGCTCGTAGCCCTCGGGGTGCGCGAGCACCACGTCCATCCCGAGGCGCGTCATCAGCGCGACGACGCCCTGCGGCACCGACAGCGGCTTGCCGTAGCTCGGCGAATGCGCCCAGGTCATCGCCAGCCGCCGGCCGCGCAGCGCCTCGAGGCCGCCGAAGGTGTCGATCAGGTGGCGCAGGTCGGCCAGGCTCTGCGTGGGGTGGTCGAGGTCGCACTGGAGGTTGACCACCGCCGTGCGCTGGAGCAGCACCCCCTCGCGGAAGCTCTCGTCGAGGCTGGCGGCCACCTCGCGCATGTAGGCGTGGCCCTCGTCGAGGAACATGTCGTCGCGGATGCCGATCACCTCGGAGAGGAAGCCGATCATCGCGGCCGTTTCGCGCACGGTCTCGCCGTGGGCGATCTGCGAGGTCGATTCCTCGAGCTCCTCGGTCATCAGGCCGAGCAGGTTGCAGCCCGAGCGGAAGGCGTAGCGCGTGCGCGTCGACTTGTCGCGGAAGATCGACAGGCCGAGGCCCGTCTCGAACACGCGCGTGGAGATGCCGGCGCGCGTCAGGTCCTGCAGGATCTCGGCGGCGAGCAGGACGAAGCGGATCGCCTCGTCGGGCTGGCGCCACGTGAGCAGGAAGTCGCGGTCGTGGAGGCCGGGGCGCAGCGCGCGCAGGCGCTCGATCTTGTGGCGGATGTGCTCCATCGGGTCCTCGCGGGGCGGTCAGGCCCTGGCGCCGCGCGCGAAGGCGGCGGGATACAGCGCATAGAAGCGGGCCGCGGCGGTGAGGTGCGCCACCGGGCACTGGTCGTCGGGGGTGTGCGCGTGGATCTCGTCGGCCGGCCCGAAGCCGACCGTCGGCACGCCGAACAATCCGCAGGTGGCGATGCCGTTGGTCGAGAAGTTCCAGCGCGAGACGCGCGGCGGCCCGCCGAGGGCCGAAGCGGCCGCCGCGATCGCCGCGGCCACCGCCGGCTCGTCTTCCTCGAGCACCCACGTCGGGTAGTACTTCTTCGTCGGGTAGGTGAGCCCGGTGTAGGCCTGGCGCGCGTAGTCGAGCACGGTGACCGTGGCGCCGGCCGCCCGCACGCCGTCGAGCGCGGCGATTTCGGCCACGGCCGACTCCAGCGTCTCGCCGCGCGTGAGGCGGCGATCGAGGTGGATGGTGCAGCTGTCGGCCACGGCGCACAGTGAGGGCGAGGTGGCGCGGATGTCGGAGATCGTGACGGTTCCGGCGCCCAGGAACGCGTCGGGCGCCTCGCCCAGGCGGCGGTTGAGCCGCTCGATGTCGGCCACGATCGGCGCCATCCGGTAGACGGCGTTGACGCCGCGATCGGGCATCGATCCGTGCGCCGATCGGCCCTGCGTCCGCACCTCGATCTCCATGCGCCCGCGGTGGCCGCGATAGACGCCGAGGTTGGTGGGCTCGGTGATCACCACCACGTCGGGCTTCAGCACCCCTTCGCGCAGGATGTACTGCCAGCACAGGCCGTCGCAGTCCTCCTCCATCACCGTCCCCGTCACCCACACCTGCACGTCGTCGAGCAGGCCGGCCTCGCGCGCGATGTGGGCGCCGTAGACGGCGGCGGCGAAGCCGCCCTCCTGGTCGGCGGCCCCGCGGCCGTAGACGATGCCGTCCTTCAGCTCGCCGCGATAGGGGTCGCGCGTCCACGTGGAGAGATCGCCGGTGCCGACCGTGTCGAGGTGGCCGTCGAGCGCCACGACGTGGCGGCCGTGGCCGACGCGGCCCAGGAGGTTGCCGAGGCCGTCGACCTTGATCTCGTCGAAGCCGAGGCGCTCCATCTCGGCGCGGGCGCGCGCGATCACCTCGCGCTCGCCGGCGCTCTCCGAGGGGATGGCGATCATCTCGCGCAGGAACGTCACGATGTCGGGGGTGTAGCGGTCGGCGAGCGCGCCGACGCGGGTCACAGCGTCGTTCATCGGTCGTGAACCTCCGGCAGGGGCGCCGGCGGCGGGTCGTCCGCCGCGGGCGCCTCCGCGCAGTTGATGAAGTTGGCGGCGGCGCCGTCGAGCACGGCCCGGCGCAGCCAGTCGAGGATCTGGTAGACGGTGAGGTCCACCTCGGCGCCATCCTCCACGTGGCCCGAGACGGAGGCTTCCGGGCGGGCCTCGTCGAAGGCCACGTCGAAGCGCTCGCCGGTGAAGCGCACGCGGCCGCCGGCCACGCGGAGATGGTACTCCTGCCCGCCGAGCCGTCCCCACACCAGCGCGGCCTCGCCCTGACGACGCAGCACCAGCCCGTCGCGCGGACGATCGGCGGCCCACGCCTCGAGCGTGCGGAAGAAGCGCGGCTTCATCACGTAGGGCCCGCCGTCCTCGGGGCAGAACACGTCGCAGTTGCCGCAGTCGTTGCACAGGTCGGCGACGTTGCCGATCTGGTGCGGCTCGGCGACGGCGATGGCGCCCTCCTCGCGGCTCACCCACCGGCCCTCCTCGCGCCGCAGCCTGCGGACCGGAATCGTCATGGCGGGCAGGACGAAGGTGAAGTTCGCGTCGTTGGGACAGACCGGCACGCACTTGTCGCAGCTGATGCAGTCCAGCAGCCAGAGGTGGCGCCCGATCTTGCGCGGCGGCCGGCTGTTGGCCGCCTGGCCGTAGCGCGGGTCGCCGGCCACGCGCGCGACGTACGCCGTGGTGTTGGCGAGCCGCGCCGCCGACACCCAGCGCCGCCACGTCGCCTCGTCGTAGACCGCGCGCAGCGGCGCGCCGGCCGCCAGGGCGTCGAGCCCGCGGCGGTGCGCATCTGGCTCCAGGCCGAGCGTGGCCAGCGCCGCCGCCGCCTGGCCGTGGCCGCTGACGACGAACTCGTCGATCGTGGCCGCGCCGGCCCGCGCCATCCGCGACAGCAGCTCGTCGAAGTAGCCGCGGGCGCGCGCGTAGCCCCGCGTCTTCAGCAGGTCGGTGCACACCGTCACCGGCGCCAGCCCGAGCGCCACCGTGTCGGCGAAGTTGCCGCGATCGATGCCCGCCGAGAACGAGATCGGGAACCGGTCGCCGAACTCCCGGCGGAAACGCCCGACGAGGGTCATCGCCAGCACGTGCAGCGGCGCACCCGACAGGTACATCCGGCGCTCGGAGGGCGGGAAGAACGCGCGGTGGTTCTCCACCACGAGCGTGTTGGTGAACTTCACGCCGAAGCCGAGCCCGCGCGCGGCGGCGCGCTCGCCGAGGCGCACGACGAAGGCCGTCATCTGCGGCCAGGTGGTGTCGTGCGCGAAGGCGTCCTCCGGGACACGGACGTCGGCGTAGCCGAGCTGGTCGTTGAGCAGCGCGCGCGTGTCGGCCGGCCCGAGCAGCGTGGGGTTCAGCTTCACGGTGCAGTGCAGGCGGTGGCGCTCGAGCAGGTGCGTCACGATGCGCTCGATCTCGTCGGGCGGGCAGCCGTGGAACGTCGAGAGCGTGAGCGTGTCGGAGAGGCGGGCCGGCACGTCGACGTCGCGCCACGCCCGGTACTCGGGGGGCACGTCGCGGCGCAGCGCCTCGACCAGCGCCGACGTGTCGCGCATGCCCGCGAGGAACGCCTGCACGCGCGGGCTGGTGATGCCGGCCAGATCGTAGCCGACGCTCATGTCGAACAGCGTCGCGTCGAACCCGGGCGCGATCGGGAGGCGGCCGCTCGCCGCCAGCAGCCGGATCAGGAACGCGGCCTTCACGTACTCGGCGAGCGACTGCTCGAGCGTGAGCTCCTGCGACCACTCGACGTTGTAGCCGACGGTCTGCACGTCGATGCACGGGCGGGCGACCTCGATGCGGTCGTTGACCTGCACCGTCTTCAGCTCGATGACGCGCCCGCCCCCCAGCCAGGCGAGGACGATGTTCTGGGCGAGCTGCGACTGGGGCCCGGCGGCGGGGCCGAACGGCGAGGCCGCGCGGCGGCCGTGGACCGCCACCGACAGGTCGCGCGTGGCCTCACCCGTGAACGCGCGGGCGATCGGCAGGTCGAAGATCGACTGCCGCTCGTCGAGTTCGCGGAACATCCGCCTCACGAGCGCCGCGAAGGGAAACGGGCGAAGGGTGGCCACGCGGGAATCCCGGCGGGGCTGACGGCCCGGCCGGGCCCGCGAATCGTACCACGACGGCCGGCGCGCGGTCCGGTCCGGCCCGGCGCGCGCCACGCGGGGCCGTTTCACCGGGTGAGCTTGCGGTACCTGATGCGGTGCGGGCGGTCGGCCTCGGCCCCCAGGCGGCGCCGGCGATCCGCCTCGTAGTCCTGATAGTTGCCCTCGAACCAGACGGCGCGGCTCTCGCCCTCGAACGCGAGGATGTGGGTGGCGATGCGGTCGAGGAACCAGCGGTCGTGGCTGATCACGACGGCGCAGCCGGCGAAGTCGAGCAGCGCCTCCTCGAGCGCGCGCAGCGTGTCGACGTCCAGGTCGTTGGTCGGCTCGTCGAGCAGCAGCAGGTTGGCGCCGCCCTTGAGCAGCCGCGCCAGGTGCACGCGGTTGCGCTCGCCGCCCGAGAGCGTGCCCACCTTCTTCTGCTGGTCGCGTCCCTTGAAGTTGAACCACGACGCGTAGGCGCGCGAGGCCACGGTGCGCCTGCCCAGTTCCACCTCGTCGTGGCCGCCGGAGATCGCCTCCCAGACGGTCTGGCCGGGCTCCAGCGCATCGCGTGACTGGTCGACGTAGCCGATCTGCACCGTGTCGCCCACGCGCAGCGTGCCCGCGTCGGGCGCCTCCTGCCCCACGATCATCCGGAACAGCGTCGTCTTGCCGGCGCCGTTGGGCCCGATCACGCCGACGATGCCGCCGCGCGGGAGGGTGAAGTCGAGGTTCTCCATCAGGAGGCGGTCGCCGTAGCCTTTCGTGAGGCCGCGCGCCTCCACCACCACGTCGCCCAGCCGCGGACCCGGCGGGATGTAGATCTCGGCCGTCTCCAGCTTCTGCGCGGTGTCCTGCTTCAGCAGGTCCTCGTAGGCGTTGAGCCGTGCCTTGCCCTTGGCCTGGCGCGCGCGGGGCGACATGCGAATCCACTCCAGCTCGCGCTGCAGCGTGCGCTGGCGCCGGGTCTCGGCCTTCTGCTCGACCTCGAGCCGCTTCTGCTTCTGATCGAGCCACGACGAGTAGTTGCCCTGCCACGGGATGCCGGTGCCCCGATCCAGTTCGAGGATCCAGCCGGCCACGTTGTCCAGGAAGTAGCGGTCGTGGGTGATCGCCACCACCGTGCCCGGGTATTCCTGCAGGAAGTGCTCGAGCCAGGCCACCGACTCGGCGTCGAGGTGGTTGGTGGGCTCGTCGAGCAGCAGCAGGTCGGGCTTCTGCAGCAGCAGCCGGCAGAGCGCGACGCGGCGCCGCTCGCCCCCCGAGAGCCTCGCCACGTCGGCGTCGGGCGGCGGCAGCCGCAGCGAATCCATCGCCAGCTCGAGCTGGCTGTCGAGATCCCACGCGTTGATGGCGTCGATGCGATCCTGCAGGCGGCCCTGCTCCTCGAGCGCCCTGTCCATGTCCTCGGGCGAGAGATCCTCGCCGAGCTTCATGTTGATCTCGTCGTAGCGTTCGAGCAGGGCCCGGGTCTCGGCCACGCCCTCCTCGACGTTGCCGAGCACGGTCTTCGCCGGATCGAGCTGCGGCTCCTGCGTCAGCATGCCTATGCGCGTCCCCTCGGCCGGAAACGCCTCGCCGATGAACGACGTCTCCAGGCCGGCCATGATGCGCAGCAGCGTGCTCTTGCCGGCGCCGTTGTAGCCCAGCACGCCGATCTTCGCGCCGGGGAAGAACGAGAGCCAGATGTCCTTCAGGACCTGGTGGTCGGGAGGGTAGACCTTCCCGAGGCCTTTCATCGTGAAGATGTATTGGGGTGGCATAGGGGCTTGGGGCTTGGGGCCTGGGGCCTGGGGCGGGCCCCGCGGCCGGGGCCCGTCCCGGAAACGCGGCGCGCGCGCGCCGCACGACGATCAGTCGCCGTCGATCATGCGGCCCAGTCCCCCGAGCTGGTCGAGGACCGAGCCTTCTCCGACGCGGCTCTTGCCCACGCGCGGTACCGCCTTGTAGATGCGATCGGCGAGCCGGCTGAAGGGCAGCGACTGCAGCCACACGCGGCCGGGACCGGTGAGGGTGGCGAAGAAGATGCCCTCGCCACCAAACAGCGCCGTCTTCACCTTGCCGACGAACTGGATGTCGTAGCTGACGGTGGGCAGCAGCGCCACGAGGCACCCGGTGTCGACGCGCAGCGTCTGGCCCGCTGCCAGCTCGAGCTGGTGGATGGTGCCGCCGGCGTGGACGAAGGCGAGGCCGTCGCCCTTCAGCCGCTGCATGATGAACCCCTCGCCGCCGAACAGCCCCGTGCCGATCTTCTTCTGGAAGGCGATGCCGAGCGACACGCCGCGCGCCGCGCAGAGAAACGCGTCCTTCTGGCAGATCAGCTCGCCGCCCAGCGCGGAGAGATCCATCGGGACGATCTTGCCGGCATACGGCGCCGCGAAGGCGACCTGCTGCTTGCCCGCGCCCTTGTTGGTGAAGAGCGTCATGAACAGGCTCTCGCCGGTGAGCACGCGCTTGCCCGCGCCGATCAGCACGCCCATCACCCCGCCCTGCTGCTGCCCGGAGCCGTCGCCGAAGATCGTCTCCATGTCGATGCCTGGCGTCATGTACATGAACGCGCCGGCCTCGGCCACGGCGCTCTCGCCGGGGTCGAGCTCGACCTCGAGGAACTGCATCTCGTTGCCGACGATCCTGAAGTCGATCTCGTGGGCGCGGCGCCCGGGCGGCGGCGGCACCTGCGACGCGGACGCGGTGGCGCGGGCCGCCAGGTGCTGCGCCAGCGACGGCACCTCGCGCAGCGGCGTCCAGGTCGTCATGCCGGCGGTGAACACGAGCGTGCTCGCGTCGACGCTGCCGCCGCGAATGCTGCCGATCAGTTCCTCCTCGGTCACCGGGCCCACCTGGTGGCCGCCGATGGCCGTCCACCACTGCTGCGCTGAGGGCATCGTCTCCTCCATCCCGGGCGCGGTCGCCCTGCCTGTCAACGGCGTGCCGGACTCACGGCCGCGCGGCGGCGTCGATGCGCGCCGCGGCCTGCTGCTCGAGCCGCACGGTGGCGGCGGGATCCAGGTGCAGGTGATTGGCCAGTTGGGCGAGGAAGATGCGCTCGCCGCCGGTTACCTGCTCGTCACCGCGCACGATGGCGAACGCCAGCGTGTAGAGCTCTTCCCGCTGCGCGGGGTCGCTGACGCCATCGACGACCTGCGCCAGCGTGAAGCTCGAGCGCAGCTCGCGGTCGACGATGTCACCGGCCCCGGCGGCGCGGGCGTGATCGACGACGGTCTGCTGGTCGGCGTCGCTGAGCGTGCCGTCGGCGCGGGCGGCCGCGATCACGAGACGCACCAGGCGCAGCACTCCGGGCGGCACCTCGGGACCGGGCGCCGGCAGCGCCGGCGCGGCGGGCGTCACGTCCGGCGCGGGCGGCGGGGCGGCGGACGGTTGCGGGCCGGGGCCCGCGTACACCGGCTCGGTCCTGGTCATGGTCTCGTAGACGCCCCAGGCCAGGCCTGCCGCCGCCATCAGCGTGCTGGCGTTGAGAAACGATCCGCCTCCGCCGGAGAGGTATCGCTCGACGCCCCGGCGACGCTTCTTCCTGCCGGTGAGCGCGCCGCGTACGACCGATCCGATGAGGCTCTCGATGTCCATGGATGCTCCTGGCATCCGCACGCATGGGATACCGGCCCGGCGACCACGTGCGCGGACCATCCAGTATAGCGGTGCCGCGTCGCGCGCGAGCGGTCTGTTCTCCAGGGCCCGTGCGCCTGGAATCCCGGGCCGGAACCTCCTCACCCGGTTGTACCATCACCTGGTGTCCGGCGAGATCCGTCGCATCCTCCACGTCGACATGGACGCCTTCTACGCGTCGGTGGAGCAGCGCGACGCCCCCGAGTTGCGCGGCCGCCCCGTCGTCGTCGGCGGTCAGCCGACGCAGCGCGGCGTGGTGGCCGCGGCCAGCTACGAGGCCAGGGCGTTCGGCGTGCGGTCGGCCATGCCCATGTCGCGCGCCGTGCGGCTCTGCCCTCGCCTGGTGATCGTCCCGCCCGACTTCGCCCGCTACCAGGCCGTCTCGCGCCAGGTGTTCGAGATCTTCCGGTCCGCCACGCCGCTGGTCGAGGGCGTCTCGCTCGACGAGGCCTACCTCGACGTCACCGAGAACGTGTGGCGCGAACCGCTCGGGATGGTGGTGGCGCAGCGGCTGAAGCAGGCGATTCGCGAGGCCACCGGGCTCACCGCGTCGGCGGGCGTGGCGCCCAACAAGTTCCTCGCGAAGATCGCGTCGGGCTGGCAGAAGCCCGACGGCCTCACCGTGATCGCCCCCGGGCGCGTCGAGCGCTTCCTGCAGCAACTGCCCGTGGAGGCGCTCTCGGGCGTCGGGCCGGTCACCTCACGGAAACTGCGCGCAATCGGAATCCGCCGGCTCATCGACCTGCGGGCGGCCGAAGCCGGGCGGGTGCGTGAGGCCGTGGGAAGCCATTACGAGTGGCTGCACCGGCTCGCGCTCGGCATCGACGAGCGCCCGGTGATGCCCTGCCGCGAGACGAAGTCCGCCGGCGTGGAGCGCACCTTCGCGGAGGATCTGGCGAGGTTCGACGAGGTGCGCGCGCGGGTGGCGTCGATGGCCGCCACCTGCGCGGGGTGGCTGGCGCGCCACGACATCTTCTGCCGCACGGTGACGGTCAAGATCCGCTACGGCGACTTCACCACGATCACGCGCAGCCACTCCGAACCGCAGCCGACGCGCGAGGAGGCGGCGCTGGTGCGGCGCGCGGTGGCGCTGCTGGCGCGCACCGAGGCGGGCCTCCGCCCCGTGCGGCTGGCCGGCGTGAGCGTGCACGGGCTGTCGGACGCGCCGGAGCGGCCCGCCGCCACGTCCCTCACGGTGACGCCGCGGCTGCCGTTCGACCCGTGAGGCGCGCCTGGCCTGCCTGGCCGGCGGGACCCGTGCCGTCTGCTACAATCGGCGGTCCGGATCCTCCGCCCGGTGCACGCGGGCTCCGGACGGCCCCCTCCCGGACGCGCTGGCCCGGGATCAGGACCGGCCGGAGTTCTCCCGTCGCCCTCGATCGTCGCGGTTCGATCCCCGCACCGGAGGCATGACGGCCAGCCACGACATCCGCGACATGTCGAAGCACAGCCTCTTCAGGCGACTCATCCCGCCGCTGGTGGTGGTCATCGGGATCCTGACGGCCATCATCACGTGGGTCGGGACGGTGCGGATGAACGTCGCGCTGACCGACCGCGCCAGGCGGCGCGCCGACAGCCTGGCCGCCAGCGAGCACGACAGCCTCCTCCGGCTGATGCGGAGCGGCGATCACCGCGACCTGCAGGCCGCGCTCGAACCGCTGGGCCGCAATCCCGACGTCGCCGCCCTCCGGCTGCTCGGACCCGACGGCAGGATTCTCGCCTCGTCGCGGGCGGCGGAACGGGGTGGCGTGCTCGGGGATCACCTCGCGCAGCGCGGTTCGGGCGGCGATCTCCTGCCCGGCGACGCGGGGCCCGACGTGCACCGGCGCGGGGTGATCCACGTCACCCGGCCGTTTCTCAACGACAGCGGGTGCCAGTCGTGCCATGGCACCGGCGGGCCGGTCATCGCCTGGCTCGACCTCGATGTGGACGTCAACGAGCACGCCATCGGCTTTGCGACCTTCACCACGCTGAGCGCCGCGCTGGGCGCCTTCTACCTGCTGGCGGCCATCGCGATCCTCGTGCCCGGGCTGTCGGCCATCGTGGTGCGCCCGCTCAGGCGGCTCACCGATGCGATGCGCCAGGTGCGCGACGGCGACATGGCCGTGTCGGTGGCACCGGCGGGCACGCGCGAGATCGACACCGTGGTGGGCGGCTTCAACCGCATGGTGGTCGACCTGCGCAACGCGCGGGCGTCGGAGGAGGAGGCGCGACGCCTGCAACTGGAGCGTGTGGAGCAACTGGCGGTGGTGGGCGAACTGGCGGCCGGGCTCGCGCACGAAGTGCGCAACCCGCTGTCGGGCGTCAAGGCGGTGCTCGACGTGCTGGAACGCGAGAGCGGGGATCCCTCGCGCCGCGACGTGCTGCGCGATGCCTCGGGCGAGCTGGTGCGCATCGACCAGATCCTCAGGGAGCTGCTGCAGTTCGCGCGCCCCAAGCCGCCCGCGCTGGTGCCCTTCGATCTCGATGCGCTCGTGCGCAACGCCGTCGCCCTCACCGTCCCCGCCGACGCCGACGCCCCGCGCATCCGCTGCGAGATCGACGGCGCGCTGCCCGCCGCGATGGGCGATGCGGGCCAGGTGCGCCAGGTGCTCGTGAACCTGCTGCTCAACGCGCAGCACGCCTCGGGCGAGACGGGCGAGGTGGTGATCTCCACGGGACGACACGACGGTCAGCTCTGGTGCCGCGTGCGCGACACCGGCGCGGGCGTGCCGGCCGAGAAGGCCGAGACGATCTTCCGGCCCTTCGTGACGACCAAGACCCGCGGCACGGGCCTCGGCCTCTCCATCAGCCGCCGCATCGTCGAACTGCACGGCGGGCGGCTCGCGCTCGACAACCCCGGCGAACCCGGCGCCTCCTTCACCTTCACCCTGCCCGTGGCCCCGTCGGCCGGCAGTTGAACCAGCCATGGCCGTCGCCTCCGTCCTGATCGTCGACGACGAGCCGCTCCAGCGGTGGGCGGTGCGCGAGCACCTGCAGGCGTGGGGCTACGAGGTGTCGGAGGCCGACAGCGCCGCCTCGGCCCTGAGCGCGTACCGCAGCGTGGCGCCCGATCTCGTGCTGCTCGACCTGAGGCTGGGCGCCGATTCGGGCCTCGACGTGCTGCGCAGCCTGCGCGAGATCGACCCGGCGGCGGCCGTCATCATGGTGACCGCGCACGGCGGCCTCGAGGACGCCGTCGACGGCTTCCGGATGGGGTTGATCGACTTCTTCCGCAAGCCGCTCGACTTCGAGGCGCTGCGCGTGGCGCTGCGCTACCGCTTCGACGCGATGCGGCTGCGCCAGGAGGTGGATCACGCGCGGCGGGCGCGCAGCACCGAGATCGTCGGGACGTCGCCGGCCATCGCCGCCGCGCTGAAGGTGATGCACAAGGTGGCGGCCAGCGAGGCCACCACCGTGCTGCTGCAGGGCGAGAGCGGCACCGGCAAGGATCTCTTCTCCAAGGCGCTGCACGATCACAGCGCGCGCCACGGCGGGCCGTTCATCGCGGTGAACTGCGCGGCGCTGCCCGAAGCCCTGCTCGAGTCGGAACTGTTCGGGCACGAACGAGGTGCCTTCACCGACGCGAAGACCGCCAAGAAGGGCGTGGTCGAGCTGGCCGACGGCGGCACGCTCTACCTCGACGAGATCGGCGAGCTGAAGCCGGCGCTGCAGGCCAAGCTGCTGCGCGTGCTCGAAACCATGAACTTCCGGCGGGTCGGGGGCCTGCGCGACATCACCGTCGACACCCGCGTGGTGGCCGCCAGCAACCGCAACCTCGAGCAGGCGGTGGCGGCCGGCGCCTTCCGGGCCGATCTCTTCTACCGGCTCGGCGTGATCCAGATCCATCTGCCGCCGCTGCGCGAGCGCCGTGAGGACCTGCCGGAGCTCATCGCACACTTCACCGCGCGCCTGGCGGCCAAGCTCCGGCGGCGCCCGATGACCGTCTCGCCGGACGCGCTGGCCGCCTTCATGAAGTACGACTGGCCGGGCAACGTGCGCGAACTGCGCAATGCGCTGGAGCGCTCGATCATCCTCGAGGACGGCGACACGATCACCACCGAGTACCTGCCGCCCCAGCTCCTGTCGCCGGCGGCAGGCGCGGCGCCGGCGACCGCGACCTTCGTGCTGCCGGCCGGCGGCGTCTCGCTCGAGCGCATGGAGGAGAGCCTGGTCCGCCAGGCGATTCAGATGGCCGGTGGCAACCAGACGCGGGCGGCGAAGCTGCTCGAGATCAGCCGCGACGCCCTGCGGTACAAGCTGAAGAAGTTCGGCCTGCTCGGTCACGACGCCGAGGACGAGGAGCGGCCATCCCCGTAACACCCGGGTGGCGCGGTGCGCATCGCCCGCACGGCGCGGGCTGCACGGACCGACGGGGCACGCGACGCGCACGGCCGAGGCGCGCGGGTTCGATCGAACTCGCGCCCGCGCGATCTGCCCGCCACGCGATGTCGCCGCCCCCGGCACGGAACTTGTTACATCGCCGTTCATGGCGCCGCAACATCCCGAGATCGCGATCCTGGTGGCCGACGACGAGCCGCTCACGCGGTGGGCGCTGATGCGGACGTTCGAGGCGGCCCGCTTCGAGGTGACGCTGGCGGCCTCGCGCGACGAGGTGATGCAACTGCTCGGCTCGCGCCGCTTCCAGGTGGCGATCGTCGCGCACGAGCTGGGCCGTGATTCAATGGCCGATGTGCTGGGGGCGTTCGTGGCTCAGTCGCCTGGTCCAGGCCTCGTGATTCTCTACGGGGGCGAGAACCCCGACGACGTGCGGAAGGACTTCCCGACGGCAACGGTGGTGCAGAAACCGTTCTGCCTGGAAGCGGTCGCCGCCGCCGTGTCGTCCTGCCTGCAACCGACCAGCGAAGCATGTTGAGCAGCCGCCCGCGCGTTACGTCATCTCACGCAGGACTGCGTGGAATCACCCACCTGCGGGCCACGCTCGCGCTGGTCGCCCTGCTCGCCGGCTGGGCTGGCAACGCCGCCCTGGCCCAGAGTGGCGCCACCTACCTCTACACGCTGTCGAACTTCGACGGCCGGCTCCCCTACGACTGGCCGAGGGTGGCCGTCGACGCCGAGCGCGACGAGATCTACGTCGTCTACCAGGATCTCGTCCGGATCTTCAACGCCGCGGGCATGGAGACCTTCACCTTCGGCGACGGCCTCGACCTGGGACACGTCATCGACGCCGCCGTGGACGATCGGGGCGACGTCATCCTGCTGTCCTACCGGCAGGGCCAGCCGCTGGTGACGCGCTGCGACTACCGGGGCGTGCCACGCGAAGAGATCGCCATCCGGAACCTGCCGGAGGGATGGACGTTCGGGGCCGGCCGGATGATCCATCGGGAGGGGCTGCTCTACTTCGCCGCCCTCAACACAGGCCGTGTCATCGTCACGACCACGTCAGGCGAGTTCCGCGAGGCGATCGAACTCCTGCCGCTGCTGGATCTGGGGGATCGGCGCCCCGGCGACGTGGAGATCGCCGGCTTCAGCGTGGACCGGCCCGGCAACATCTACTTCACGGTCCCGGTGCTGTTCCGGGCCTACCGGCTCTCGCCCGATCGGAAGCTGGAGGACTTCGGCCGACCCGGGTCCGCGCCCGGCCGCTTCGGCGTCGTGGCGGGCATCGTGGCCGACAGCCGCGGGCGGATTCTCGTGGCCGACAAGCTGAAGTCGGTGGTGATGCTCTTCGATCGCGACTTCACGTTCCTGGCCGAGTTCGGCTACCGCGGGCTGGGCCGCGAGAACCTGATCGTGCCGAGCGAGCTGTCGATCGACAGCCGGGACCGGGTGTACGTCACGCAGGCGCGGAAGCGGGGCGTGGCCGTCTTCGCGCTGGCGGGCGGCTGAGGCCGGCCCGGGCCGGGGTGCGTGATTTTGCGCAGGCGCGTGAAATCGCGCGTACATCGGCTGGTTCCTGGCCTGGCCGCGCTCGACAGGACAGCTTGCAAGTTGTTGCTCGGCAATCGGTTATGGGTCGAGGCCCGGCTGTCGAGCTTCTGGCTCACGAGTTGCAGTTCGAGGCATGACAGGTCGGCATCGGCGCGGCTGACCGATGGATCCCGGACGCGCCGGAAGCACTTGTTCGTCGTTGCGGCAAGAGCGACCCCATCGTCATGGGGGCACGGAAGGGCCGGCCGGACCACGGGCGTGGGTGGCAGGCCGCCGCGGGAAAACGCAGAAGTCATCCTGGAGGATGAGAATGAGAGCAGTGAGACTGGGAGCCGCCCTCCTGATAGCGGGCGCGGTCGTGCTGGCCTACTCCAGCACGCCGCAGGCGTTCCACTCCGGCGGCGTGGCCGAGTGCGGCGGCTGCCACAGCATGCACAACCCGAAGGTTGGCGGCAGCTTCCTGCTGGTCGGCACCGACTCCTCGTCGGCCTGCCTCACCTGCCACGAGCACGCCGGCGACTCCGGGCCCAGCGGGTATCACATCTCGACGGCCCAGGCCGACATGCCCTCGGGCACGGCGCCGCTGCAGCGGACGCCCGGCGGCGACTTCGGCTGGATCAAGAAGAACTACTCGTTCACGGTGCGTGGCTCCACGACCAACGAGTCCGGTGACACCCACGGCCACAACATCGTCGCGGCCGATTTCGGGTACACGGTCGACGCGACCAACACAACCGCCCCGGGTTCCACCGCCGCCTACCCGTCGTCGCAGCTGGGATGCCAGAGCTGCCACGACCCGCACGGGCGCGCGCGCCGGCTCAGCGACGGCACCTACGCCAACGCCATCTACACGCCCGGCAGCACCAACGCGCCGATCGTCGCCTCGGGGTCCTACCACAACAGCCCGGCGCCGGCCGCCGGCCAGGCCGTGGGCGTGTATCGCCTGCTGCGAGGCCTGGGCGACAACACCGGGGGCGTGACCTTCGCCGGAGTGGCGGCACTGCTGGCCAACGCCCCCGAAGAGCTTCGCCAGGCCTGGGTTCCCAAGCTCAC
>JBDIBB010000036.1:0-34093 GCA_039812685.1 Vicinamibacteraceae bacterium | reverse complement strand
GTGCGGCCGACTGCCGTGCGACCAGCCGAGGTACCCGGCGCCACGCCGCGCTCGGTGCCGCCCGGCGTCGGCATCATCACCGTCTGGTCGTCGACTTCCTTCAGGCGATACCGGAGCGCGCGCACCTCGTCACGCATCTGCACCAGGTCGCCGTAGCGATCGTTGGGATCCTTCTCCAGCGCCCGGGCGAGGATGCCGCCCAGTTCCTCGGGCAGCTCCGGCGCCAGCGCGAGCACCGATGGAGCCGGCTGCACCATGATGCGGCCCATCAGGCCGTCGGTGATCGAGCCGGGAAACGCGCGCGTGCCGGTCAGCAGTTCGAAGACCGTCGCACCGACGCTGAAGATGTCACTGCGGTGATCGATGGCCGCGTCGCCGCGCATCTGCTCGGGCGACATGTAGTTCGCGGTGCCGATCATCATGCCGGCGGTCGTGATGCCGGAGTTCGCCACCTTCGCGATCCCGAAGTCGAGCACCTTCAGACGCTGGCGGCGGCGCTCGATGATCAGGTTCAGCGGCTTGATGTCGCGGTGGACGATGCCGTGCGCGTGGGCGTAGGCCAGGGCGTCGCAGAGCTGCTCCACCCACTCGAGCTTCTTGAGCAGCGGGATCGGCACCTGATCGCGGATCAGCGACGCCAGCGTGTCGCCGTCGACGTACTCCATGGCGATGAACGGCTGGCCTTCGTGCTCGCCGACGTCGAAGATCCGCACGATGTTCTCGTGCTCGAGCACGCCGGCCGCGCTCGCCTCCTGCTTGAACCGGGTCCGGATCTCGTCGTCGTCCAGACCGTCCTTCAGGAGCTTCAGCGCGACGATGCGCCCGCCGATCCAGGGATCGCGGGCGCGATAGAGCACGCCCATGCCGCCGGCGCCGATCGTGCCGACCACTTCGTAACGGCCGTTGATGATTTCGGGAGAAGACACCGCGAAACGATTATACGACCGCCGGCGCGTCGCGCGCGGGCGTCGCGCGCTACAATGCAGACCCGATGGATCTGCTCGACGGCTGGGAGGACTGGATCGCGTTCTTCGAGGCCCGGCTGCCCCAACCGATCGAACGGGTCGACGGCGATGACGGCAGCATCACCTACACGTCGGGGCAGCCCGCCGAGGTGGTGGTACGGCTCACGCGCGGCACGATCGCCGTGTCGGAATTCGCGGTGGCCTGGGACGGGCCGCACCGGCTCGTGCCGGCGCCCCGCCGGCTGGGGTCGGTGCGATGGCGCCGGCTGGGCTCATCGCGGGCCATCGCCATCGTCGAGCACCTGCTCGCCGCCGCCCGCGAGGCGCGGCGATCCAGCTACCTGCTGTGCCGCACGTGCGACCGCACGCACCCGCCGGAGTGGATGCACGACGAGCACACCTGCCACGACTGCGCCGCCGCCCACGCCGACGTGGTGCACTGACGGACGGAGCCGGCGCTCCCCGGGGAACGGCCCGGCTGATTCAGCGCTTCCTCAAACCCAGCCCGGCGCCGGCCGGCAGGACGAGCCGGCCTCGCTCCACCGTGACGCCCACGTACGGATCGTTGGCGATGAGCAGGTTCCCGTCGAGATCGGCATAGTCCACCAGCGGTGAGAGCTGCGCGGCGGCCGTGACCGTGGCCGAACTGGAAATCATGCAGCCGAGCATCACCTTGAGGCCCAGCGTCCTGGCCATGACGATCGAACGGTACGCCTGCTGGATGCCGCCCACCTTGTCGAGCTTGATGTTGACCCCGTCGTAGGCTTCGGCCAGCCGGGGGATGTCGCCGGCGTGCAGGCAGGCTTCATCCGCGAAGATGGGCAGATCGACCTGCGACCGCAGCCACTTCTGCTCTTCGACCATCGCGGCGGGCATCGGCTGCTCGATGAACTCTACGCCCTGTGTCTCGAGCCACTTGATCTTGCGGCGGGCAACCTCCTTGTCGGTCCAGCCCTCGTTGGCATCCACCCGCAGCGGCTTGCCCGTCACGCTGCGGACCGCCTCGATGGTCGCCTCGTCGGTGTCGAGCCCCACCTTGACCTTGAGAACCGGGTAGGGCTCGGCCTCGCGCGTCTTCTGCCTGGTGATCTCCGGCGTGTCGATGCCGATCGAGAACGTGGTGAGGGGCGCATCGGCCGGATCGAGCCCGAACAGGCGGTGGATGGGCACCCCGATCCTCTGGCCGACCCAGTCCATCACCGCGATGTCGATGGCCGACTTCGCCGCCCACTCGCCCTCGATGCGGGCGAACACGCCGGCCAGCAGCTTCTCGAAGTGCAACGGATCGGCCGACCGCAGCAGATCGGCCACCCCTTCCACGGCCCGGCGTGCCGACTCGGCGCTCTCGTGGTAGCGGACGATGGGCGCCCCCTCGCCGGTACCGGTGAGGCCGTCCCGAGTGAACCGCACGTGCAGCGTGTCGCGGTACTCGCTCGAGGACATCGTGGTCGTCCAGGTGTGTCGCAGGTTCAGGCGGACGATCGCGGTGTCCAGCGTGGCGCCCGCGCCACCCGGCGCCTGTCCGGCCGATTCGCCCACAGGCCAGGCCGAGGCCGCGGCCACGGCCCCTACGGTCTTGATCCACTCACGACGTCGCATGGGGCTCCTTCACGAGTCCGGCCTATCTCGGCTGATAACGGTTCGGGTAGTCGCGCTCGCCGGCCGTGATGGCCAGCGCCACACGGTTCTCGCGCGGCGGCAGCGGGCAGGTAGTGAACGGGTTGTAGGCGCACGGCGGGTTCTCGGCACGGTTGAAGTCGAGCAGCACCCTGCCGTCCTTCGGCGGATCGGCGTAGAGAAACCGCGCGGCCTTGTAGGTGGTGACGCCGGCGGTGGCGTCGGTGAACACGAACCAGAGCTTCCGGCCCTCCTCGAACGCCAGCAGCGTGATCGGCTGGCCACCGATGGTGAAGCGCACGACGCCGGGGCTGGTGACCTCGAGTTCGTCGCCGAGGACGTTCAGCGTCGTGACGCGGCGGGGCGAGGAGAACGGCACGAACTCGGCCTCCAGGCGCCACGCGGGATCCACCGGGAACCAGCGCAGCCCGGTGAAGGTGGTGCGCACCGGGTTCTCCGGATCCCGCAGGCGGATGGCCTGGCGCGTGCCGCTGACGTGAACCTGGAGCGTGAGCCGTCCGACCTTCAGCACGTCGGGAGGACGGCCTTCGGCCGGCGAGGCGGGCCGCAGATCCCCGCTGAGCGCGGGCCGGCCGTTCAGCATGACGCCGATCGGCTCGATGATCTCGAAGCTGATGCGGCCGTCGCGCAGCGTGACCGTCCCGAGTCGCGCCGGCGCGGCATCGCGCGGCAGCAGGATCTGGCTGCCGGGCGCGCTGCCCATCGAGTTGACGCCGGGCTGCGGGAAGAACAGCCCGGCGACCGAGAGCCAGCCGTTCTCCGCCCGCAACTGGGCCTCGCGCTCGGCACGCCAGCGCGTCGTCTCATCGGATGCGACCTGCGGCCGCGTGCCGTTGGGCGCCTGTCCGGCCGCTCCCGCCAGGACACCCGGCGGCAGCAGCGCGATCGCCAGGAGGGAACCAGCCAGCAGACATCGCGACAGCCAGCCGGGAGGCACCGTGGTCACCAGAAGGCATCCTTTCAGATAAGTAACGTGTTTCCAACGAATTACGAGCCCAGCATGCCGGTCCTCCGGCCTGGCCGGCCGGCGCGTGCCCCCGGGAACTTCCTCGAGGCCTCGCCGGGACACATAATGAGTCGACGCCCCGCCGGCCCGGGCGTCGGCTCGACGACCATGCCCTACCGTCGCACTTCGGCGAAACCTCGTCCCGGCAGCCTTCACCCGGCCATCGCCACGCGCATCGTGCCCGGCCGGGAGAAGAACGACTGCGCCATCTGCGTGCTGGCGATGTACCTGGGCCGATCCTACGAGGACGTGCTGCGCGAGGTCGCGGTGCGCGATCGTCCGTGGCAGGGGCGTCGCGGCCTGCGGCTGTGGGAGATCGAGCAGATCGCACGCGCACTGGGCACGCCCCTCAAACGTGTACGCAAGTACGACGTTGCGACCGCCTACGGGATGCTGTCGCTGCCCAGCCACCTGGTGCTGCTGCGCGCCGGCGGCATCATCGATCCCGAACCGGGCGGGGCCACTCTGTGGGAGACCGACGACTTCTTCCACGCCTATGACGTCCGGCCTGGCGTCCTGCTGGTCGCACGCGACGACTGATCGCCGCGCCGATCCGCCCCCGGCGGCCAGGAGAACGCGCTGGCCCCCGCCGGGCGCCGGCGGACCGCGGTCGCGCCGGTGCCCGGCAGGGCGGACCTTACTTCTTCGCCTCGGCCAGCAGGGCCTGCACCGCCTTGGCGTAGAGGGCGTCGGCGGCGACGAACGCGGCCCGGTACTGCTCCTCGGTCAACTGCTGCTTCCGCGCGTCGCCATCGAACTGCAGCCGCTTGCCGTCCAGGCCCGTGTACATGTCGAAGGGCTCCGATCCGTCACGGCGCGGCATCATGCCGTCCACCTTCAGATCCTCGAAGAAGTGGCGCGTGCCGACCTTCGAGGCGCTGTTCAGGTCGGTGTAGGCCTCGCGGTAGTCACGCTTGGCCAACCGCTCGTCCATCAATACCGGAGGCTCGAACTGCGCGATGACGACCAGCAGTTGCGGGACGGCCTGGAGGTAGAGCGCCCCGACGTACTGATGCGCGCCGCCGTTGGGCAGCTTCGCGGCCAGGAACGCCATGCCGGAGTCGAGGCGCTTCTCGAGGAGGCTGACGAGTTCCCTGGTGGGGCCCGCCGAGGTGGATGGCGGCTCCTGGGCACTGGATGCGACGGGGAATGACAACGAGACGGCCGTGGCGGCCACAAGAACGACGAGACGAGAGCGAACGGTCATGGCGCCTCCCTCAAGGCGGGGTCAGGCGGGTCCACTTCCCTGCACCGCGCGTAATGCTTACCACTGGCGCCGGCAGCCGTCAACGTCGGCCACGCCCCTCACCCGATGAACAGGGCGTCGTCCTCGTCGAAACCGCTGCGGCGGCGCCGTGCCTGCCGCGCTCCGCGCAGCGCGCCCACGGCAGCGCGCACGCCGGCCACCAGGGCGGTGGCCTCGCGCTGGGGCGTGCCGATCGCGCGCTGCACGGAGGTGAACGCGCGATCGGCCCGCACCGTGATCTCGTCGAGCAGCCGGTCGGCCCGCTCCACCTGGGACGCGGCGAGTGCGGCAGCCCGCGCCGCGTCGCCGGTGAGCGCGGTCACGCGTGCGATGGCCGGCTGGATGTCGTGTTCGAGACGCGTCAGCAGGCCTTCCGCCCGCCGCGCCAGGCGCGCGGCGTACACCACGGCGCCAACCTGCAGCAGGGCCATCACGAACACCGCGACGGCAATCACGCCCAGGAAGACGACCGCGGCGGTGTCGTTCACGCCGGCTCCTCCGTCCCGCGCGCGCGCTGATACGCCTCCTTGCCGCGCTCGATCGCACCGCCGAGGCTCTCGCGCTGGCGGTCCACGAACTCGCGGCCGCGCTGCGCCACCTCGGAGGCCCTCTCGCGGCCCTCGCGCGCCTTGTCGGCGATCAGCCGCCGGGTCTCCTCACCCGACTGCGGAGCCCAGAGCAGGGCCGTGGCCGCGCCCGCGATGGCCCCGAGGACGAATGCCATCATGATGGCCGCGGCGTTGCCGTTGTCGTTCGACACGTTGCACCTCCCGGCGCGAGTCCGACGCATCGGCGTCAGAACAGGCTGACCTTGACGTTGAGGAACTTCCTGGGGTCGCGGCGGATGTCTGCGATGAGGCTGCGCATCTCACCCACGGCCGAGTTCATGTTCTCATACAACTGCTTGTCCTGCAGCAACTGGCCGGCCGTTCCCTGGCCCGCGTCCAGGCGCCTGGTCATCGCGTCCAGCCGTTCCACGACCGAGGTCAGCCGCGTGTACAGCGCATCGTCGGTGAGCAGCTTGCCGACCGTGCCCTCGCCGCGGGTGAGCCGTGCCGTCAGCTCGCGCATGTTCACCGTGGCGGCCGTGAGCGCATCGGCGAACGCCTTGTCCGCCAGCAGGGCGCCCAGGCTCCCCTCGCCCTTGTTCAGCCGGGCGGTGATGCTCGAGAGATCGGTCAGCGTCGTCTCCAGGGAACGGTGCACGCCGGGATCCTGGATCAGCTGCCCCAGCGTTCCCTTGCCCTGATTGAGCGAGACCATCACGCCCTGGGCCGCCTCGACGAAGGCGTTGACGTGCCGGTAGAGCTGCTCGTCGGTGAAGAGCCGGCCCACCGTGCCCTTGCCGGCGCGCATGTCGGCGAGCAACGCCGTCGCCTGCTGCAGGCCCTTGGTGGCGGCGTCCGACACGTCGGCCAGCTGTCCCGCCGCGCGACGCGACGTCACTTGCCCCCCGTCGGGAATCGCCGCGCCCGTCGCGGCGGGGCTCACGTCCACCACGGCGGCGCCCAGCAGGCTCAGCGATCCGATGCTGGCGCGCGAATCGGTGGTGATCAGCGGCTGCATCGACTTCTTCACCAGCAGCCCCACCTCGACTTCCGAACCGACGAACTCGATGCGCTCCACCGTGCCCACCTCGACGCCGGCCACGCGGACCACGGCGCCCTTCTTGAGCCCGAGGATGTCGTTGAAACGGGTGTAGAGGCGGTATTGCTGCCAGGAGAAGCCCTGGCCGCCGACCGACATGATGAAGAGACCGGCGAGCACGAGGGCGGCGACCGCGAGGATGCCGACCTTGAGTTGCGACCAGGCCAGCGAACGGGTGCGGGGCATGCGAATCCTTTCGGCGCGGGCTGCGGATCAGGACAGGAACGAGCGGATGTAGGCGTCGCGCGAGGCGCGCAGCTCGCTGGCGTTCCCCTCGAACACGACGTCGCCGTCCTTGAGCATGAGGAATTCGGTCTCGGCGCACTTGCCGCGGTCGGCCTGGAGGATGCCGACGTGTCCATTCTCGCGCACGGCTTCGTGCGTGGCGACGTAGAAGGCGTCGCGCAGCTGGTGCGTCACCAGGATCGAGCTGACGCCCTCGAGATCGCGGAGCTTGATGATCTCGTCGTCGATGGTGATGGCGGTGATCGGATCCAGGCCGGTCGTCGGCTCGTCGTAGAGCAGCAGCTTCGGCTTGGCGGCCATCGCGCGGGCGATGGCGACACGGCGCCGCTGCCCGCCCGAGAGCTCGGACGGCATCTGGTCGATGTAATCGCCGAGGCCCATGAAGTGGAGCACCTCCTCGACGCGCGCGTTCACCTGCGCGAGCGGCGTGTCGGTCTCCTCGAACAGCTTGTAGCCGACGTTCTCGCGCACGGTGAGGCTGTCGAAGAGCGCCCCTTCCTGGAACACCATGCCGAGGTTGGCGCGCACGGCCATCATGCCGAGTTCGTCCATCTCGTCCACGCGCTCGCCGTTCACCCAGACGACGCCGGCATCGGGCTTCAGCAGGCCGAGGATCAGCTTGAGGATCGTCGACTTGCCGGCGCCGCTCGCGCCGAGCACCACCTTGGTGTGCCCGGTGATCATCGTGAAGCTCACGTTGTTGAGCACGACGCGTTCGTCGAAGGCGAGCGTCACCCGGTCGAAGACGACGATGGGCGAGCCCGGCCCGAAGGCCTCTTCACGCAGGGCCTCCAGCGCCGGGTCGGTGGCGGTCTGCCGCGCCCCGCGGCGCCACCAGCTGGAGAAAGGGGGCATGCCGGTCCTTCAGTACATCAGCCAGAACAGGAGTTTCGTGACGAAGAAATTCACCGCGAGCACGCCCACCGAGGCCGCCACCACCGCCCGGGTGGTGGCACGGCCCACGCCCTGCGTGCCGCCGCTGGTGCGCAGCCCGACGTGACAGCCGACGCTCACGATGACGAACCCGAGCAGGAACGGCTTGATGAGGCCCATGTAGACGTCCTGCACGTAGAGCCCGGCCCACACCGAGTTCCAGTAGACGCTCGAGGCGACACGGAGCTGGCCGGTGGTGACCATCCACGCGCCCACCATGCCGATGCCGATCGCGATCGTCGTGAGCACGGGCACCATCACGAGGCCGGCCAGGATCCGGGGGACGACGAGCTTGCGCACCGGGTCGGTGCCGAGCGCGCGCAGGGCGCTGATCTGCTCGGTGACCATCATCGAACCCAGCTCGGCGGCGATGCCGGATCCGACGCGGCCGGTGACCATCAGCGCCGTCAGCACGGGGCCGAGTTCCTTGACCATCGAGGCGCCCACCAGCCGGCCCACCTCCGACCGCGCCCCGAACTGGTCGAGCGTGAACCCCGACTGCAGCGCCAGCACGGCGCCGGTGAACAGGCCGGTGAGCAGCACCACGGCGAGCGAGCCCGCGCCGATGGCGTCGAACTGCTCGACGATGTCGCGCCAGTAATAGGGACCGCTCACCAGCGCGCGGCCCACCTGTCCGAGCAGGCGCACGTACTCCTGCATCTCCAGCAGGCCGTTCTTGACACGGTCCTCGATCCAGTCGGGCACCACGCGCACGCTCATCCCCGCGCCGCGGCCAGACCGAGATCCCGCGTCCGGAGCCGCTTGAGCCGGTCGCGGAGTTCGGCGGCGCGCTCGAACTCCAGGTTCTGCGCCGCCGCCTTCATGTCGGATTCGAGCCTGGCCATCACCGCCACCCGTTCCCCGTGCGTCCGCACGCCCTCGGGCTCACCCGCCTCGGGCGCCACCGTCACGTAATCGCGGTCGTAGACGCTCGACAGCACCTCGTCGATCGCCTTGACGATGGAGGTGGGCGTGATGCCGTGCTCGGCGTTGTAGTCGAGCTGCTTGCGCCGGCGTCGCGACGTCTCGTCGCGCGCGCGCTGCATCGACGCCGTGACGACGTCGGCATACAGGATAGCCTGCCCGTTGACGTTGCGCGCCGCGCGGCCGATGGTCTGGATGAGCGCGCCGGAGGACCGCAGGAACCCCTCCTTGTCGGCATCGAGCACCGCCACCAGCGAGACCTCGGGCAGGTCGAGCCCCTCCCGCAGCAGGTTGATGCCGACCAGCACGTCGAAGGTCCCACGCCGCAGGTCGCGCAGGATCTCGACGCGTTCGAGCGTGTCGATGTCCGAGTGCAGGTAGCGCACCTTCACGCCCAGCTCCTGATAGTACTGCGTGAGGTCCTCGGCCATCCGCTTGGTGAGCGTGGTGACCAGCACGCGCTCGCGGCGCGCGGCCCGCTGCCGGATCTCGGCCAGCAGGTCGTCCACCTGCCCGCGCACCGGGCGGACGTCGATCGGGGGATCGGTGAGCCCGGTGGGGCGGATCACCTGCTCGACGAAGGCCCCGCCGGTGAGCTCGAGCTCGTAGGGCCCCGGCGTCGCCGAGACGAACAGCACCTGGCGCCGGTCCTCGCCCGGCGGCGCGGCCAGGCCGGGCATCGGTGCGGGCGTCGTGTCGGCCGGCGCCAGGTCGGGCTGGGTCGGCCAGACGGCGCGCGACCCGACCAGCCCGGTCCGCTGCCACGGCTTCCGCCAGCGCCGGGCGGCCATCGGCCGCTGCGCCGAGAGCGCCGACAGCCCCACGCGCGTCTCCCACTCCGGGAAGGTGAGCGGGCGGTTGTCGAGCGCCGACGGCAGCCTGAAGCCGTAGTTGACCAGCACTTCCTTGCGCGAGCGGTCGCCTTCGTACATCCCGCCGACCTGCGGGACGGTCTGGTGGCTCTCGTCGATGATCACCAGCGCGTCGGGCGGCAGGTAGTCGAGCAGCGTCGGCGGCGGCTCACCCGGCCCGCGGCCCGAAAGGTGGCGCGCGTAGTTCTCGATGCCGTGGCAGTACCCGATCTCCTGGATCATCTCCAGGTCGAACTTCGTGCGCTGATCGAGGCGCTGCGCCTCCAGCAGCCGCCCGTCCCGCTCGAGTTCGTCGCGGCGCAGCACCAGCTCGGCCTTGATGGTGTCCACCGTCCGCTGCAGGCGCGCGCGCGGCGTGACGAAGTGCGACTTCGGGTAGATCGCCAGCTTGTCGTGGCGCCGCAGCGTCCGGCCCGTCAGGGCATCGATGCTGACGAGTTCGTCGACGTCGTCGCCGAACAGCTCGATGCGCAGCGCGTGCTCCTCGTAGGACGGGTAGACCTCGATGATGTCGCCGCGCACGCGGAAGGTGCCGCGGGTGAACTCGTGGTCGTTGCGCTCGTACTGGATCTCCACCAGCTTGCGGAGGATCTCCTCCCGGCGGATGCGCTGCCCGCGCTCGAGCGGCAGCATCATCCCGTAGTAGGCCTCGGGCGAGCCCAGGCCGTAGATGCAGCTGACGCTGGCGACAATGATCACGTCGCGGCGTTCGAAGAGCGACCGCGTGGCCGACAGCCGCATGCGGTCGATCTCCTCGTTGATGGTCGACTCCTTCTCGATGTAGGCGTCGGTGGCCGGGACGTAGGCCTCCGGCTGGTAGTAGTCGTAGTAGGAGACGAAGTACTCGACGGCGTTCCGCGGGAAGAAGCGGCGGAACTCCTGGTAGAGCTGGGCGGCGAGCGTCTTGTTGTGCACCATCACCAGCGTGGGCCGGTTCGCCCGCGCGATGACGTGCGCCATCGTGAAGGTCTTGCCCGATCCCGTGACGCCCAGCAGCACCTGCGCCCGGTCGCCGCGGGCCAGCCCCTCCTCGAGTTGCGCGATGGCGTGCGGCTGGTCGCCCCGGAGTTCGAAGTCGGAGACGAGGTCGAAGCGGTCGTAGGTCGAAGGCATCGGGCCGGGGGCGCGCCCGGGAACTCCGAGGCACGGCCGCACAGTGTCGTGGCGCTCGCCGGGTCCACGCGACGCCGACGCAACCCGGGATCGTAGCACGGCCGACCCGATCGCCCGACGGGCAGGGCCGGTGAGACCGGGCCCGGTTCAGCGGATGGCGTCAGCCTCGCCGCGCACCAGCGGCGCGAAGTAGCCCTTTCGCGTGCGGACCCTGGCCCCTTTCAGGTCGGGCCGCGTCACCTTCACGCTCACCTCACGCCACGTCCCGTCGGCCGGCGCCTGCGCCTCGTAGCCCAGCGTGTAGCGGGCGCCGATCTCCTCGACGATCCTGGCGTAGATGTCGTCGAGTTCCTTCAGCGATCCGGGGAAGAAGGCCTGTCCGCCGGTGGCCTCCGCGATCTGCTGGAGCCGCACCCGCTGGGTGAGCCCCCGCGACGCCGGCTGGCGCTGCAGGAAGCCGATGGCGTAGATGGTGGCGTCGGAGGCGCGCACCAGGTCGAACAGGTCGCCGAAGCGCATGGCGCTGCGCGTGTCGTCGCCGTCGGTGTAGAGCACCAGAATCTTCTGTCCGTCCTGTCCTCCGGCCCCGTCGAGGTAGACGCCGAGCGCGTCGTAGAGCGCCGTCTCGCCATCGGGCCTGCGTCCCCGGATGCGCTCGACCAGCCGCGGGAAGTCGGGCTGCCCGTAACGCGCCACCCGGACCTCGGCGTCGAAGTCCACCAAGGTGATGTCCTCGGCGCGCGACATGGTGTTCAGGAACTTGATCGCCGCGCTGCGCGACAATCCGATGTCCTCCAGCATGCTGCCGCTGGTGTCGAAGAGCAGGCCCAGGCGCAGGGGCGCGGCCGCCGCATCGCC
This sequence comes from Vicinamibacteraceae bacterium, assembly GCA_039812685.1. Lineage (GTDB taxonomy): Bacteria > Acidobacteriota > Vicinamibacteria > Vicinamibacterales > JAFNAJ01 > JBDIBB01. The sequence goes on along the minus strand of JBDIBB010000036.1, from coordinate 22,645 downwards.
GCGTGCGAACATCTCCAGCCGCTGGGAGCGCCCCTTCTCCACCACCTCGAAGTCCTCGGGCCCGAGATCGGTGACCAGCGCGCCCTGGCGATCGACGACCGTGACGCCGAAGTTGACGAGATCGACGCCGGCGCGGAACACCGGTTGCGCACCGGCACCCGTCGCGATCGCCCACGCCACCAGGCTCGCCGCTGCCGACCAGTGTCGTCTCACGTCAGCCCCCTGGATGTGCAGGCGCCAGTCTACCGCGCCGGACGGCTGCCGGGAACACCGGCCGCGCCGGCCCCCGGCGGCGGCCGCGCCCGGACACGGCCCGAGCGCTTCCTGCACGCCCCGCGTGGCGAGGCGTATAATGCGGCCTCGCTTCGCGGTACCGGCGACGCCGCCGCCCTGCCCGTCTATGAAGTGTCTCGCCGTCTGCCAGGACGAACTGCTCATCCGCACCCTCCACCAGGTGCTCGTGCCGGGATTCGAGGTGGAGTTCCTCGTCGAGAGCCGCCCGCTGGCGCGCAGGCTGCACGAGGCGGGCCTGGAGGTGACCGTCGGCGATCCACGCCGCGTCGACACCTACGTGAAGGCCGACGTCTCGCCCAACACGCTGGTGCTCGTGGAGGACAACGGCCGCCGCGGCCTCCGCCGCATCGCCGAGGCGGCGCGCGACGCCGGCGGCACGCTGCTCTACATCCTGTCGACCACGCCGTCGGCGCGACGGCTGGACGAGCTGCGGACCCACGTCCCGGAGGTGGCCGCGCTCTCGCTGGCCGGCCTCGTCGGCCCGCCGCTGCACGCCGAGCTGGGCCGATCGCTCATCCGCGCCAGGGTCCAGCAGTACCAGCGGTACTTCGAGGACGCGGATCGCGTCCTGATCCTGCTCCACAACGATCCCGATCCCGACGCGATGGCCAGCGGCCTCGCCCTGCGCAACATCCTGCGCCGCACGAAGACCACCTGCATCATCGGCGCGATGCAGACGATGACCCGGCCCGAGAACCTGCGGATGGCCTCACTGCTCGACATCCACGTCGAGCCGATCACGTCCGACGTGCTGCCAAGCTTCGATCGCATCGCGACGGTCGACGTGCAGCCGCACTATTTCGCCGGGCTCCTGGACCGCGTGGACCTCGTCGTCGATCACCATCCCGAGCAGCCCGGCTACCGCGCCGTGTTCAAGGACATCCGCGCCGACTACGGCTCGACGAGCACCATCCTCACCGAGCACCTGCGCGCGGTCGACGCCAGCATCTCGGAGCGGACGGCGACGGCGATGCTCTACGCGATCAAGTCCGACACGCTGTTCTTCGCCCGCCAGACCAACCGGTCGGATCTCGATGCCTTCACCTACCTCTATCCGCTCGCCGATCCGGCGCTAATCCGCCGCATGGAGGGCGCCGAGATCACGATGGAGCGCCTGGGCTACGTGCGCGAGGCGCTGGACCGCGGCCAGTTGCGCGACCAGGTGTTCTGCGCCTTCCTCGGCGCCACGCCGCGCGAGGACGTCATCGTCTACGTCGCCGATTTCTTCCTGCAGCTCGAGGACACCAAGTGGACGATCGTCGCCGGCCGCGTCAACGACTTCCTCGTCGTGTCGGTGCGCAACCTCGGCTACTCGCGCAACGCGGGTGAGTTCGTCAAGCGCTGGTTCAGCGATCTCGGCAGCGCGGGCGGCCATCGCGCCATGGCCAAGGCGGTGGTGCCCTGGGACCGGCTGGTGGAGCGGCACGGCGAACTCGACGAGGCGGCGGTCACGGCGATGCTGCAGGAGATGGCGGCGACGTTCCTGCGCGAGACGGCCCAGCCGGCCGAGAAGAAGACGCCGCCCCGCGAGCCCGCGAAGGTCTGAGGCGACGCGCTCCGCCCTCAGTCGAGCGCCTGATCGAGGTCGGCGATCAGGTCGGTCTGATCCTCGAGCCCCACCGACAGCCGCACCATCCCCCGCGTGACCTCGGCACGCGCCAGTTGCTGGTCGTCCCACCCGTACTGCGAGGTGAGCACCGGCAGGCTGCACAGGCTCTCGACGCCGCCGAGGCTGGCCGCACGCCTGAACACGCGCAGGCGATCGAAGAGCCGCGCCGCGCGGTCGTAGCTGCCGTCCAGATCGAAGGTGACCATGCCGCCGAAGCCGTCCATCTGCGCGCGCGCGATCTCGTGATCGGGATGACCGGGCAGTCCCGGGTAGAGCACGCGGCTGACACGCGGGTCGGCGGCAAGCCACCGGGCGACGGCCATGGCGTTCTCGTTGTGACGGCGCACCCGGACGTCGACCGACTTCAGGCTGCGCGCCAGCAGCCAGGCCGGCCCGGCCTCGATCACGGTCCCCAGCAGCCGCCGCGTCGTCCGCAAGGGGTCGAGCAGCGTCCGCCGGCCCGCGACCATGCCCGCCGTCACGTCCGAGTGCCCGCCGAGGTACTTCGTCGCGCTCTCCATGACGAGATCGACACCCCGCTCGAGCGGCCGCTGGTTCACCGGCGACGCGAACGTCGAGTCGATGACCGACACGACGCCGCGCGCGCGGCACGCGCGCGCCACCGCAGCGATGTCGAGGCACCGCAGCGTGGGGTTGATCGGCGACTCAAACCAGAGTAGGCGCGTGCGGGGGCCGAAGGCCCGCGATGGCTCGCGCGTGTCCTCGATCGAGAGGAACCGCACGGCAAGGCCCAGGCGGGTGGCGACCTGCGTGAGGAACCCGAGGGTGTTGCCGTAAATGGCGCCGCAGCACAGCACCTCGTCGCCGGCCGAGGCCAGCCCGAGAATCGTCGTCGACACCGCCGCCATGCCCGACCCGAACAGCAGCGCCGCCTCGGCGCCGTGCAGGACGGCCAGTTTCTCCTCGGCCGCCACGACGGTGGGGTTGCCGTACCGCGAGTAGATGAACTGGCCGGCTTCGCCCGCCTGGTGTCGTCGCAACTCCTCGGCCGAGGAGAACAGGAACGTGGAGGTCTGGTAGATCGGCGCGGTGAGCGGCGCCGCGTCCGGCCAGCTCCCCTCGCCGGTATGGATGACGCGCGTGGCGGGCCGGCTGGTGTCGGAGGACATGGGACCACAGTGTAAGGCCCGCACGGCTCCCGCGCAGCGACCGTCGTGACGGACGTCCACGTCCGGCCCGCGCGCGACAGTCCCGGCCGCCCGGGCTTCCGGCGGCCGCGATGCGGGGGCCCGGCCTCGGCCGGGGTGTCACGGCAACGTCGGGGAGCCTGGCGGTGACCGCGACCGCGCTACCCGCGCGCCAGCGGCACGTCGCCCGGGCCGACGGGCGCCGCCGGCCCCCTGGCCGCGCCCGATCCCAGTGACTCGCCGCTGGCACCCACCACCGGATCGACGAACTGGCGGTAGGCGTCCTCGTAGCCGCGCGCGACGAGTTCGGGCAGCAGCACCATCCGATCCGATCGCTCGTCGAAGGCCCCGCCGAAATCGAGCGGCCCAATCGGGTTGTGGTCGGGACGGATGACGAAGCACCCGTCGAAGTGGACGGCGTGCGTGGCGAGCACGTCGCGGACGACCGCTGCCTCATCGGCGGCCACCGCATCGCCGAGGCGCGCGCGCGGCTCGGCGCGCCGGCGCCTGAGCCCATGAGGCCCGCTCCCGGCGGCATCGGCCACCACCAGCACCACCTGCCGGACGCCGGCCTGCAGGCACTCCTCCAGCAGTCGTCCGAGGGCCGCCGGCCGGTCGACCAGGCGATGGGTCTCGCCCCGCCACGCCCCCTCGGATCTCAGGGCGATCGGCGCCGGCTCGCACGCCGGCGCCACCGCCAGCGCCCCCGACAGGGCATCGACAAGGTGCTCGCCGCCCGCGCCGGCGAGATCGACGACCGCCAGCGACCGGCGCGCGGTGTCGCCGGCCTGCTCCAGGAACACCTTCCGCCAGCTCTCGGCGAGCATCGCGAAGACGAGATCGGCGCGCGCGTCGAGGTCGTGCACCGTCAGCAGGAGTTCACGGTATCCGGGCTGCCCCACGTTCTCCCGCAGCAACTCCACGTAGCGCTGCCCCAGATCGCGGGCCGGCGGCTCGGCGACGCTCGCGACGCCGCGCAGGTAGCGCCAGAACCCCGCCCGGACCCAGGCTGCGGCGGCCTCCCCGTCCAGCGGTGCCCCCAGGCCTATCCACCAGGGGCTGCCGCTGGCCTGGCGCCGGCGCACGCGCACCCAGCCCGCGCCGGCGGCGAAGATCGTGCCGGCCAGGCCGACCACGAGGACGGCGGTCACCGCCCGCGGCACCAGGCCCGCCAGCACGTCAGGTGACAGCAGCCGCCCCACCAGCGCGGCGTACGCCGCGGCGACGGCGCCGCCCCAGCCGGGAGCGGCCACCAGCAGCAGGAACACCAGCGGATAGGCCAGTGCGAGCACGAGGGCCATCGCCAGCGGCAGGGCCAGCAGGCCGAACGCCAGCCCGGTGGCTCCTGCCACGACGCGCCAGGGAAGCCGCCAGCCGTACAGGGCCCGCGGCCGTTCGAGGTGCGTCCACAGGCCTGACGCGTCCCACAGGCGCGGATCCGCGTCGGCCGCCGCGAACAGCGCGCTGGCGACGCCCATGCCCCGCCCCGCCATCACGTCGATGCGGACGCCCGCCTCGCGCAGCGCGCGCAACACGCCCGCATGGTAGGCACCGGCCGTACCGGTGCCGGCCAGCACGAGCGCCGTGCGCAGGTGCGGCGAGTAGGAACGGGCCGAAGCAGGCGTGGCAGCGATGACGATCTACCCGGCGTCGTGGACGGTGACGAGCTTGACGAGTTCGAACAGCCGGTCGCCCGAAGGTGCCTTGACGTGGACTTCGTCACCGGGCTCCTTGCCGACGATAGCGCGGCCGATCGGCGAGGCGGTGGAGATCCAGCCGCGTTCGGCGTCGGCGTCCTCCGGCATGACGAGCTGGTAGACAACGGTCTGACCGCTCGACTCCAGCAGGTGGACGGTGGAGCCGAGGCCCGCCTTGTCCTTCGGGATGCGATCGACGTTCATCAGCGCGATCTCGGCCACGCGCCTGCGGAGCATCGCGATGCGGGCCTGCAGGAACTCCTGGCGCTCCTTCGCCGCCTTGTATTCCGCGTTCTCGCGCAGGTCGCCCAGTTCCCGCGCACGCTGAATTTCCTTCGGCAGTTCGGTCTTCAGCTCGCGATCGAGTTCGCTGATCTCGTCTTCGAATCGTTTCACCAGTCGGGCCTTCATCGGGAGCGACTCCTGACCGTCGTCACGCCGTCAGCCTCGCGCGGCGGGGCCGTCGCCAGAGGGACGCGGGCGGTGGTTCGTCGAATGTCGTGCGGGGCGGGCCGGATGACCCCGCGGAAACCGGAGAACTGACGAGGGGCGAGTGTAGCATAGGCGACGTGGACGATCCGCACGGCCGCGACGCGCCGCCCGCCGATCCCGTCACCAGCCGGCGACATCCGGTGGTCGGGCGATTCCGCCGGGTCGCGCGTGGCGAGGATCCTGACGTCCTGCTGCTCGACGGCTTGCACCTGGTGGAGGTGGCCCTCGAGACGGCGTGGCCGCTCGATCTGCTGGTGCTGGCGGCACCCGCCACCCCCGCGGCCGCGGCGCTGGCGGCGCGCGCGCGGGCTGGCGGCGCCACGGTGCTCGCCGTCTCGCGTCACGTCATCGACGCGATCAGCCCCGTGCGCTCTCCCGGCGAGATCGTGGCGCTGGCGCGGCGGCAGCCAGCCGGCCTGGCCGATCCCTTCGGCGACGCGCACCCGCTCGTCGTTGTCGCCTGCGACGTCCAGGATCCTGGCAATGTCGGCGCCATCGTGCGTGCCGCCGACGGGTGCGGCGCCACTGGCGCGATCGCCGCCGGCGCGTGCGCCGATCCGTTCGGGTGGAAGGCGCTGCGCGGGTCGATGGGCAGCGCGCTGCGGCTGCCGATCCGGGTCGAACGCGACCGCCTTGCCGTACGCCACGCGATCCAGGCGCGACAACTCGCCGTCATCGCCGCTGCCGGGGGCCCGGGCGCGCCGCCAGAGGCGATCGACTGGACGCGCCCCACCGCCCTGCTCGTGGGCAACGAGGGTCAGGGGCTGCCGGCCGATCTGGCCGCCGGCGCGGCGCGCGTGGCCATCCCCATGCGCGAGGGCGTCGAGTCGTTCAACGTGGCGGTGGCGACCGGCATCCTGCTCTACGAGGCGGCGCGGCAGCGCCGCGAGCGCCAATGACCGGCTCCCTGTTCGACGAACCCGGCGGACCCGACGGCGACGCCGGGGGTGCCGCCGCCGCGCGCCCGCCGCTGGCCGACCGCATGCGGCCCCGCACGCTGGACGAGGTGGTGGGACAGCGCCACCTGCTGGCGCCCGGCCGCCCGCTGCGCGAGGCAATCGAGCGCGACGTGCTGCAGTCGATCATCCTGTGGGGCCCACCCGGCACCGGCAAGACGACGCTGGCGCGCGTCATTGCCGCGGCCACCCACGCCCGCTTCGTCGCCTTCAGCGCCGTGCTCTCCGGCATCAAGGACATCAAGGCCGTGATGCTCGAGGCCGATGAGGCACGCCGGCGGCTGGGCCGCCGCACCATCCTCTTCGTCGACGAGATCCACCGCTTCAACAAGGCGCAGCAGGACGCGTTCCTGCCGCGGGTGGAGAGCGGCGACATCGTGCTCGTGGGCGCCACCACCGAGAACCCCTCCTTCGAGGTGAACGCGGCGCTGCTCTCGCGCTCGAAGGTGTTCGTCCTCCACGCCCTGGACGAAGACGACATCCTCGTCATCCTGGATCGGGCGCTCGCGGATCGCGAGCGCGGCCTCGGGGCCCTCGACATCACGGCCACGCCCGAGGCGCTGCGCGCCATCGCGCGGCACGTGAACGGCGACGCACGCGCGGCGCTCGGCCTGCTGGAGCTGGCCGCCGGCCTGGTCGCCGCGCCCGTGGCCGGCGCCGGACGGACCCTGGACGTGAAGACGGTGGCGGCGCTGGTCGAGCGGCGCGCGCTGCTCTACGACAAGTCGGGCGAGGAGCACTTCAACCTCATCTCCGCGCTGCACAAGTCGATGCGCAACAGCGACCCCGACGCCGCGGTCTACTGGCTGGCGCGCATGCTCGAGGCGGGCGAAGACGTCATGTACGTGGCGCGCCGCCTGATCCGGTTCGCATCCGAAGACGTGGGCAACGCCGACCCGCAGGCGCTGGTGGTGGCCGTCGCCGCGCGCGAGGCGGCGCACATGCTGGGGTTGCCCGAGGCGAACACCGCGCTCGCGCAGGCGGCCATCTACCTGGCGACCGCGCCCAAGAGCAATGCCGTCTACCTGGCCTACGGCCGCGCCGCCGCCGACGCCCACGGCGAGATCGCCGAGCCGGTGCCGTTGCACCTGCGCAATGCGCCCACGCGGCTGATGCGGGAACTCGACTACGGCAAGGGCTACCGCTACGCGCACGAGGAGCGCGACGCGGTCACCGCCATGGACTGCCTCCCGGAGTCGCTCCGCGGCCGGAAGTACTACGAGCCCACCGAGCGCGGCTTCGAGAAGGAGATCAAGCGGCGGCTCGACGGGTGGGCGCAGCGCCGGAGGGCGATGCGCGAGCGGGAGGACGGGTGAGGGTTCCCCCACGGCCTCGTTCCCCGCCGAAGTCCCGCTTGCGTCGGGTGTCGCGCGCCCGGTCCCGTGCGCCCCGCGCGGCGCGAATCGGCAGTGTGGGTTCCGGCGCGGTCCGCGACGGATCGCCGTGTTCAGGGTGGTCAGCGCGACGGCGCCGAATCCTCTTCCGCGACGGTGTCGTCCACATCGCCGCGGCGCCGCCACTGGCGAAACAGGACCGCCGCCCCCGCGACCAGCGCCAGGCCCATCACCGCCATGCCCAGCACGTGCGCCGCGAGCGCGAGCGTGTGATCGCGATGCAGCCAGCCGAGCGCCGACAGCAGGTACTCCCAGTCGTGCCCCTCGACCTCGGCCCCGGTCCGCCCGCCGAGCAGCACCAGTTGCAGCGCGCGGGCATCGTTGATGTACGGCGCCAGATCGAGCAGGTTCTGCCCCGCCCACCACAGGCCGACGGCCGCTCCGAAGCGGTCACGCGCCCGCCACAGCGCCACGGCGCACGCGATCGGCACCAGCACCTGCAGCAGTGACCCTCCGGCGACCGCCACGAAGCGCCCGAACGGCGCGAAGACGATGTGGCCTGCCTCGTGAAAGACGAGGTTCACCAGGTGAAGGACCGATTCGCCTGCGAAGTTGGAGGCGATGTCCTGGCGTGCGAAAGCGACGGTCCAGCCACTGAGCGCCACCCACAGGAGCGCCCTCGCCACCACCGGTGCCCGCCATGATGGGTCGAGCTCCCCGGCGATGCCGGGCCAGGCGGCACGCACCGGCCGTTCTGGCAGTGGCCGCGGCCGTAGCCGGCGGCCCGCGTCGTACTTGGCGAAGACGATGCCGCAGCGCGTGCATTCCGGTTCCGTTCCGGGTGCGGGCGCCCCGCAGTGCGGGCAACAGGACGGCTGAGGGGCTGGCGTGGCCACGTCGGCGTGCGACCTCCCGCGAGGAATCGGCGCCAGGGCGTCCGGCTCCAGCCCGCGACCCGTCGGCGACGTCAGATCCGCTGGAAGTTCTTCTCGATCTCGCGGCGCGTGAGGCGCAGCACGACGGGCCGGCCGTGCGGACAGACGGCGGAGTGGGCGGTCCGGCGCAGCTCGTCGAGAATGTGGCGCATCTTCTCGATCGTGAGCGGGTAATTGGCCTTCACGGCCGCGTGACAGGCCATGGTGGCCGCAATGCGGCGCACCGCGTCGTGGGCGCGGCTGCCGCGGTCCAGGCCGTCGAGATCGTCGGCCAGCGCGCGCAGCGTCGCCTCGACGTCGCCCGCCGCGAGCAGCGCCGGGACCGAGGCCACGCGCAGGCTGCCCGCGCCGAACTCGTCGATCTCGATGCCGAGCTGGTCGAGTTCCGCGCGGTGCTGCAGCAGCGCCTCGGCCTGCGCCGGCGAGACGTCGAGCAGCAGCGGCGCGATCAGGCGCTGGGAAGGCAGGCGGCCCCGCGTCAGCCGCTCGCCGATCTGCTCGAACAGCACGCGCTCGTGCGCCACGTGCTGGTCGATGATGAGCAGCCCGTCTTCGTCGACGGCGACGATGTAGGTGTCGCGGAACTGGCCGAGCGGCAGCATGGGCCGCAGGGCGTCGACGCCGGCCTGGCGCGCGCCCGCCGGCACGGCAACGCCACGGGCGGCCTCCGGCGGCCACGGCGGCGCGTCGGCGGTCCCGACCCGGGGGTCCACCTCGGGACCGGGCTCGTCGCCAGCCGCGGCGAACCCGTCCGCATCGTCCATGCGCGGCTCAGCGCGGCGCGGCCCGGTGAGGCCTCCGTCCGGCCCGTCCCAGCCTGGCTGCCCTGCCACGTCCCGCCAGCGATGCGCACCGCCCATCGTGTCGAGCACGCCTGGCAGCACGCGCGGCAGCGGCTGCGCGGCTGTCGGCACCGGCTCGCCGCGCGGCGCCGACAGCGACAGGTGCGGGGCGGCCTGCGCGCCCAGCGCCTCGCTCACGGCGCGCCGCACCGACTCGTGCACGTAACCCTGGTCGAGGAAGCGCACTTCGGCCTTGGTCGGGTGCACGTTGACGTCGACGCGGTCGGGCGGCAGGTCGATGAACAGGTGGATCTCGGGGCTCCGCTCCCTGATCGTCGCCGTCGCGTAGGCCGCCATCACCGCGTGGGCGATGGTCTTGTCCTTCACCATGCGGCGGTTGACGAACACGTTCTGCGGCCCGCGCGCGGGGCCATCTTCGGTGAGCGCCGCGACGAGGCCGTGGACGCGCAGCGCGCCGCTCTCGCGCGAGACCGGGACGAGGCCGGGCCGATCGCCGTAGAGCTGGTGGAAACGCTCGGCGAACGAGGCGGCGGGCGGGCAATCGATCGCGCGGCGCCCGGCGCTCTCGAGCCGCACCCCCACCTCGGGATACGCGAGCGCGATCTGCGTGAGGATGCGGGTCACCTGCGCCGCCTCGGCGGCGTCGGCCTTGAGGAACTTCCGGCGCGCGGGCAGGTTGTGGAAGAGATCGACCACCTCGATCGACGTGCCCTCGGCCGCGCCGATCTCGCGCGTCCGCGCGAGGATGCCCGCGTGCACCTCCACCTCGGTGCCGCTCACGGCGCCGCGCGCGCGGGTGCGCAGCGTGAACCGCGACACCGACGCGATGCTGGGCAACGCCTCCCCGCGAAAACCGAGCGTCAGGATGGCGGCCAGATCCCCCGCGCTCCGGATCTTGCTCGTCGCATGCCGCTCGACGGCCAGCCGCGCGTCGTCGGGGCTCATGCCCTCTCCGTCGTCGACGACACGAATCAGACGCTTGCCGCCCAGTTCGATCGTCACCGCCACGTGGCGGGCGTGCGCGTCGATGGCGTTCTCCAGCAGTTCCTTGACGACGCTGGCCGGACGCTCCACCACCTCGCCGGCCGCAATCTGGTTGGCGAGCTCCGGGGGCAGGCGCCGGATCGAGGCGGCGCCGGGACCGGCCGCCTCCGGGGGGGGCGCCCCTACAGCCACTTCATCCCCTTGAACACCGCGAGCATGCCGCCGACCGCGGTCAGCATCATCAGCATCACCCACCAGAACTGCGCGTGGTCGCCGCCGGGCAGCGGCGGCAGGCGCACGTTCATGCCGAACAGGCCGGTGATGACGGTGAGCGGGCCGAAGACCGTCGTGATGACGGTGAGCACCTTCACCACCTCGTTCAGCCGGTTCGAGGTGGCCGACAGGTGCGCTTCGAGCAGGCCGGTGATCCGGTCGCTGAACACCATGGCTTCGTCCACGATCCGCACGAGGTGGTCGTGGACGTCGCGAAAGCGGTAGGCCACCGACTGGTCGATCTCGGCGAACTCGCGCCGCGCGAGGCGCCCGACCACGTCGCGCTGCGGCACCGTGACGCGCCGCAGCGACATCACGTCCTTCTTCAGCGCGAGGATGTCGCGGATGTGCAGCGAGGTGGCGGCCTCGAACACCTTCGACTCGATCTCGTCGAGCCAGTCGTCGAGCGCCTCCACCTCGGGGCGGTAGTTGTCCACCATCAGGTCGACGATGCGGTGCAGCAGGGCCGCCGGCCCCTCGCCGAGGAGGTGATCGTTGCGGGGACAGATCTCGGCGACGCGCCGCAGCGAGCGGAACCGCCCGTCGTGCACGGTGACGAGCCAGTTGCGTCCCAGGAAGAAGTCGACGTCGTGCGTGGCGAAGGCGTGGCGCGAGGCCTCGAAGTCGATGCCGTGGAGCACGACGTAGAGGAACCCCGGGTAGCTCTCCACCTTGGGCTGGTGGGTCTCGGAGGTCGCGTCCTCGATCGCGAGCTCGTGGATGCCGAGCGTCTCCCGGAGCACCGCGACGTCGCTGGCGTCGGGGTGGGTGATGTCCATCCAGAAGGTGACGTGTTCGTCCTCGTCGAGCCAGGACGGGTCGACGCGGTCGGTCACCTCGACGCGCCCGTCGACCTTCACGTAGATGGTGTGCATGGGGCGGCCCCGTGCCGTCGGCGGGCAGGAGCGCCCCTGGATGCGCTCCTGCCCCGCGGCTCGCTGACGGACGTCAGTCGCCGACCTTCACCTGCAGCGCCGCGTGGGCGGCGGCCAGGCGGGCGACCGGCACGCGGTAGGGCGAGCAGCTCACGTAGTCGAGGCCCACCTGATGGAAGAAGTGGATCGACGCAGGATCGCCGCCGTGTTCTCCGCAGACGCCCAGCTTGAGATCGGGGCGCGTCTTCCGTCCCTTGACGCATCCTATCTCGACCAGTGCGCCCACGCCGACCGTGTCGATCGACTGGAACGGATCCCGCTCGAGGATCTTGCGGTCCTGGTAGGCGCCGAGGAACTTGCCGATGTCGTCGCGCGAGAACCCGAAGGTCATCTGCGTGAGGTCGTTGGTGCCGAAGGAGAAGAACTGCGCCTCGGCGGCGATCTCGTCGGCGGTGACCGCCCCGCGTGGCACCTCGATCATCGTGCCCACGAGGTACTTCACCTTCACCTTCCGCTCCTTCATCACCTCGGCGGCCACGCGGTCGACGATCGCCTTCTGGTCGCGCAGTTCGCGCACGTGGCCCACGAGCGGGATCATGACCTCGGGCACCACCTTGACGCCTTCCTTCGCGAGCTGGCAGGCGGCCTCGAAGATGGCGCGCACCTGCATCTCGGTGATCTCGGGATAGGTGATGCCCAGGCGCACGCCGCGGTGGCCGAGCATCGGGTTGAACTCGTGCAGCTGCTCCACGCGGGCGAGCAGCGCCTTCTTCTCCTCGATCGCCGCCGTGGCGCCGTTGGTCAGTTCGAGCCTGGCGATCTCCACCATGAGGTCCTCGCGCCTGGGCAGGAACTCGTGCAGCGGCGGATCGATCGTGCGGATGGTCACCGGCTCGCCGTGCATGTGCCGGAAGACGCCGTAGAAGTCGCCGCGCTGCAGCGGGAGCAGTTCGGCCAGCGCCGCGCGCCGCTGGACCTCGGTGGTGGCGAGAATCATGCGCTGCACCTTCTCGATGCGGCCCTCGCCGAAGAACATGTGCTCGGTGCGGCACAGGCCGATCCCGCGCGCGCCGAAGGCGTAGGCCAGCTCGGCCTGGTCGGCCTGATCCGCGTTTGCGCGGATCTTCAGCCGCCGCTGCCGGTCGGCCCACGAGAGCAGCTTCTCGAAGCGCTGGTAGATGTCGGAGTCGGCCTTCGCCATCCGCCCGCCGACCACCTGCAGGATCTCGCTGGGGTTGGTCGCCACCTGGCCGACCTTCACCTCGCCGGTGAGCCCGTCGAAGCTGACCCAGTCGCCCTCGCTCACCACCACACCGTTCACGGTGAAGCGGCGCGCCTTGTCGTCCACGGCGATCTCGCCGGCGCCCACCACCGACGGCTTGCCCATCTGGCGCCCCACCACGGCGGCGTGCGAGGTCATGCCCCCGGTCGCGGTGAGCACACCCTGCGCCACCTCCATGCCGTGGATGTCGTCGGGCACCGTCTCCTTGCGGACGAGCAGCACCTTCCGGCCCTGCCCGACCCACTCCACCGCGTCGTCGGCGGTGAACACCACCTGGCCGGATGCGGCGCCAGGCGATGCCGGCAGGCCGCGGGTGGTGACCGGCAGCTTCTTCCACTCCTTCGGATCGAACACCGGCGCCAGCAGCTGGCTGAGCGCCGACGGGTCGACCTGCAGCAGCGCCTCCTGCGGCGTGATCAGCCGCTCGGCGACCATGTCGGTGGCAATCACCACCGCGGCATAGCCGGTCCGCTTGCCGTTGCGGGTCTGGAGCATGTAGAGCTTCTCGTCCTGGATCGTGAACTCGAAGTCCTGCACGTCGCGATAGTGCCTCTCCAGGCGCGCGGTGATCTGGCGCAGCTCCCGGTAGGCGTGCGGCAGCACCTTCTCGAGCTCGGCGATCGGCTGTGGCGTGCGGATGCCGGCCACCACGTCCTCGCCCTGCGCGTTGGTGAGGAACTCGCCGAAGAACTCCCTCGCGCCGGTGGCGGGGTTGCGCGTGAAGCCCACCCCAGTGGCCGAGGTGTCGCCCATGTTGCCGAACACCATCAACTGCACGTTGACGGCGGTGCCGATGTGATCCGGGATGTCGTAGATGCGCCGGTAGGCCCGGGCCCGCGGGTTGTTCCACGACCGGAACACCGCGTCGCGGGCGCCCCGGAGCTGCGCGACGGCTTCCTGCGGGAAGGGCTTGCCCTTCTGCCTCCTCACCAGGGCCTTGTAGCGCTCGACGGTCTCGCGCAGCCCGTCCTCACCGAGGTCGGTGTCGCTCTTCGCGCCGTGCGCGTGCTTGACCGCATCGAACTCGTGCTCGAACTTCTCCTTCGGAATCTCGAGGACGACGCTGCCGTACATCTGGATGAAGCGCCGGTAGCTGTCGTAGGCGAACCGGCCGTTGCGGGTCCGGGCCTTCAGGCCCTCCACCGCCACGTCGTTGAGGCCGAGGTTGAGGATCGTGTCCATCATGCCGGGCATCGAGAACTTCGCGCCCGACCGCACCGACACCAGCAGCGGGTTGGTCGAGGATCCGAACTCCGCGCCCGCCAGCTTCTCCAGCCGGCGGACGCTGGCCAGCATCTCGTCCTCGATCTCCGGCGTCAGCTTCCGGTGGTTGGCGTACCAGAGATTGCACGCCGCGGTCGTGATGGTGAAGCCGGGCGGCACCGGCAGGCCGGCGTTGGTCATCTCGGCCAGGCCCGATCCCTTGCCGCCGAGCAGGTCCTTCATCGTCCGATCGCCGTCGGCCTTGCCGCCGCCGAAGAAGTAGACGTACTTCGCCCGGCCCTTCGGCGCGGCCTTCCTCGCTGGCGCGGCCGCCTTCGCCCTGGCGGGCGCGGCGCCCTTCTTCGCCCGCGCCGGCGCGCTCACCGTCTTCACCGTCTTCACCGTCTTCGCCCCCTTCCCGGGGGCGGCCTTCACGATCCTGCCTGCAGCCTTCTTGGCCATACCAGTGCCTGCTCCAATCTCCAGTGAAAAAGCGGGCGCATCCGCCCGCACCCTGCCCGATGCCCCCGCCGGGGCACGGGGTTCGTGGTCCCACCAGCCCGCGGACCACTCCGGTCCCGGACGTCGATGCCCACGCGACCGTCTCCGGCCTGCCGGCCGCCCGCGCCGCACCCGTCTCGGTGCGACGCGGCACCTCCACCCCGGACGGCTAGCCCAGCGCCGAGATGTCCGCGATGCGCAACACGAGGTCGCGCAGCGTCACCATCAACATCAGCCGCGCCGTGCGCACGGCCGCATCCTCGGTCATCACGAACACCTCCGTGAAGAACCGGTCGACGGCCGGCCTGAACCCGGCGGCGTCGGTCATCGCCTCCCGGAACCGCCCGGCGTCGAGCGCCGCGCGCACCGCCGGCGCGCGGCGATCGTATTCCTCCAGCAACGCCACCTCGGCGGGTTCGGTGAGCCGGGTCCGATCCATCGTGGCGTCGTAGCGTTCACGCGGCGCGTCGCTGATCTCCTTCGCGATGTTCTTCACGCGCTTGAAGAGCACCGCCAGCGCCGCGAAGTCCTCGGCGCCGCGCATGGCCTGCAGCGCCTCGAGGCGCCGGCGTACCGCAAGCGGGGCCAGGCCCGCGGTGGCGGCGCCCAGGGCCGCCTCGATTTCGCCCGGCGCGAACCCGCGCTGCGTGAAGAGGTGGCGCACGCGGTCGACGACGAACTGTCGGAACTCCTCCCAGCACGGCTCGTCGGCCGCCTCGGCCGGCGTCATCTCGCGGCCACGGAGCAGGCCGAGCGCGGCAGCCGCCACCTGCCACACGTCGACCGGCGCTTCCAGCCCGACCATGTCGGGCAGATCGACCAGCACCTTCACCGCGCCCTGCACCTGACGCCGGAGGCCGAACGGATCGCGCGTGCCCGTCGGGCGCTCGCCCGCCGAGAACAACCCCACGCTGGAGTCGATCTTGTCGGCCAGCGACACGGCCGCCCAGGAGGTCGCCGCGGCGCCCAGCGTCTCGCGCGTGGGCGGCCCGCCGGCCTCGACGCCCAGCGGCAGGTACTGGTGGTAGATCGCCTTCCACACCTGCTCGGGCCAGCCTTCCTCGCGGGCGTAGATGCCGCCCATGGTGCCCTGCAGTTCGGTGAACTCGCGCACCATGTCGGTGACGAGATCCGCCTTGGCCAGCTCGCCCGCCGACCGCGCGGCGTCGGCGGCCTCGGGCTGGCCGAAGGGCCCGGCCGCCACCCACGCCGCCAGCGACGCCAGCCGCGCCGCCTTCGCACGGTAGCTGCCGAGCGCCTTGTGGAACAGGAGCGTGTCGAGCCGCTCCAGGCGCGACACGAGCCGATGGGTGCGGTCCGCATCCCAGAAGAAGCGTGCGTCGCGGAGCCGCGCCGTGAGCACCCGCTCGGCATTGACCGCGATCTTGCGGGGCGCGTCCACCTCGATGTTGGTCACCGCCAGGAACGCCGGCATCAGCGCGCCGGCATCGTCGACCACCGGCACGTTGTGCTGGTGATGGATCATCGTCGTCGTCAGCACCTCCTCGGGCAGCGAGAGGAACTCGGGCGAGAACGTGCCCGCGACGACCGCGGGGTACTCGACGAGATCGGCGACTTCCTGCAGCGTCCCCGACTGGTTGAGCGCGGCCATGCTGACCCGTCCGCCCAGCCGCCGCGCGTGGGCCTCGAGCTCGCGCACGATGCGCGAGTGACGCTCGGCGCGCTCCAGCAGGACGAAGTGCTCGGCGAGCCGCGCCCGGTAGTCGGCGAAGCTGCGCACCTTCACCGCCCGTCCCGGCCGCCCGCTGACGGCGAGGAACCGGTGACCGTAGGTGATGGCGGCGGTGCGCACGTCCTGCACGAGCGGCGAGCTGGCGAGCGGCGACCTCCGGATCGTGAATGGGACCACCCGGCCGCCGTAGAGGTAGAGGAGCCAGCGGATGGGGCGCCCGAACGCGAACTCCCCCTTGCCATCGTCGATCCACGCGTCCCACTGCATCGACTTCGGGAACGTGAGGTCGCGCAGGACGAGGGCGATCAAATCGGGGAGCACGTCGACGGCGGTGCGACCGCGCTGCTTGCGCACGTGGGCGAGGTAGACGCCCCGCGGCGTCTCCTGCCGCGTGAGGTCGCTCACCTCCACGCCGCACTTGCGGGCGAAGCCGAGCGCCGCGGCCGTCGGCTGCCCGTCGGCCGCGAACGCGGCTGCCACCGGCGGCCCGCTCAGCGTCTGATCGAGATCGGTCTGACGCTCGGCGATGCGCGGGGCCACCACGGCCAGCCGCCGCGGCGTCGCGTGGGCCTCGATCGGCGCGTCGGTGGCCAGCCGGAGGTCCACCAGGCGGGCCTTCATGCGGGCCGCGAGCTGATCGGCGAGCGGCACCAGCCAGCTCGCCGGCAACTCCTCACACCCGATCTCCAGCAGCAGTTCTCTCTCCATGACTCAGATTCCTGGCCGCCCGTGACGCGGCGTCAGGCGTGGGCGCCCGCCTTGCGGGCCTGCGCGTCGTCCGCCCCGGCGTCGCCCTCCACGCAGGTGCGGGCAATGGCGACGGCAAGCTGCCGCACGCGCAGGATGTAGGCGGTGCGCTCGGTGACGCCGACACTGCCGCTGGCGTCGAGCACGTTGAAGAGGTGCGAGCACTTCAGGCACTGCTCGAGGGCGGGCAGCACGAGGCGGCAGTCGATCAGCGCCTGCCCCATGACGAAGTGCCGCTCGAAGAGGTCGCGGTGCCATGCGCCGAACTGACTGTCCGGCCATCCCATCTGGCCGAACGCGTAGCGCGACTGCTCCACCTCGTCACGCAGCCGGACGTCGCGGTACGTCACGCCGGCGGCCCACTCGAGGTCGTACACGTTGTCGACCTTCTGGAGGATCATCGCGAGGCGCTCGAGGCCGTAGGTGAGTTCGACCGAGACGGGCCGCAGCTCGAGTCCGCCCGCCTGCTGGAAGTAGGTGAACTGCGTGATCTCGAGGCCGTCGAACATCACCTGCCAGCCGATGCCCCACGCGCCCAGCGTGGGCGATTCCCAGTTGTCCTCCTCGAAGCGGATGTCGTGCGCGCGCGGGTCGATGCCGCAGGCCTCGAGGCTCTGCAGGTAGAGGTGCTGGACCTCGTCGGGCGCCGGCTTGAGGATGACCTGGAACTGGTGGTGCTTGTAGAGGCGGTTGGGGTTCTCGCCGAAACGCCCGTCGGCGGGCCGGCGCGAGGGCTGCACGTAGGCCACGCTCCAGTGCCGCGGCCCCAGCACCCGCAGGAACGTCTCCGGGTGCATCGTCCCGGCACCCACCTCGACGTCCAGCGGCTGCTGCACGAGGCAGCCCTGGGAACTCCAGTATTCGGACAGCTTGAAGATCAGTTCCTGCAGCGTCACGCCCGATCCCGTCTCCTGTCGCCTAGGCGCCGATGTCGCGCAGCACCCGGGCCGATCGCGGCTCGCGATCCAGGTGCGCCACCATCAGGCGGCGGTGAACCTGCTCGATCTCCCGCGCGGCACCGGCCTCGAGCGGCACCCCGCCAATGGCCACCGGCGAGGTGACGGCCGCCCGCGTGAGGAACGCCAGTGCCGCCGGCGAGAGCACCGCGCCCCGCCGCGCGCCGCCGCAGCCGCGGCAACGCAGCCGCTGCTGGTCGGCATCGAGCACGGCGCCGGCTCCGGCCAGCCGCGTCCCGCAGGCCGCGCACGCCTCGATCGACGGATAGACGCCCTGCAGCCGCAAGACCCAGTACTCGAAGCAACGCGCCAGCGCCGTGCCGGGCACGCCGGCCTCCAGCGCGTCGAGCGTCGCGCACCCCAGCCGGAACAGCGCGTCGTTGACGTCGTTGTCCGGCGACCAGGCGTCGAGCAGTTCCGCGAAGTAGCCGACGTACCAGAGTGCCTCCGGGTTGGCCGCCCGCAGCGGCGACGCCAGCGGGTCGGCGTAGTGCACGCTGACCAGTTCGCGCGATTCCCTCTCGACGTACTCGACGCGCACGCGCGTGAGCGGCTCGAGCGCCCCGCCGAACCGGCGGCGCGATCGCCGGGCGCCCTTCGCCACGCCCCGCTTCTTCCCCCGATCACGCGTCAGGAAGACGACGATGCGATCGGTTTCACCGAGCGGGTAGGTGCGAAGCACCAGCGCCTGGGCGCGGTAGAGCGGCATCTCGCACGCAAGCCCCGCGGCGCCGGGCGCGGCGCGGGCACAATCCGCGTATTCTACTCCCCCGGCCCACGACGCACGAAACACGCCCGTACGCCGGCCTCACGTGACGTGCAGGAACCGCACGAAGACCGTGCCCAGGCCCAGGAACGACAGGAACCCGAAGATGTCGGTCAGCGTGGAGATGAACACCGAGGAGGCGAGCGCCGGATCGACCTTGGCCGCGCGCAGGCCGAGCGGCACGAGCGTGCCGGCCGCCGAGGCGATGAACATGTTGATCACCATGGCCAGTCCCAGCACGAGCCCCAGCATCGGATTGCCCTGGAACAGCCACGCCACGCTGGCCGCCACGGCGCCACATCCCACGCCGTTGCCCAGCCCCACCAGCATCTCCTTCACGAGCGCCTTGCGGGAGTTGCTCCAGGTGAGTTCCCCGAGCGCGAAGCCGCGCACGATCACCGTGAGGGTCTGTGTGGCGGCATTGCCGCCCATGCCGGCCACGATCGGCATGAACACGGCCAGCGCCGTGACGCGGCCGATCGTCCCCTCGAACACCTTCACCACCGAGGCCGCGAGAAACGCCGTACCGAGGTTCACCACCAGCCACGGCAGGCGCATCTTCAGCGCGTCGAGCGGCGGCGTGAAGACACGCTCGTCGCTGGAGACACCCGCCAGGCGATACAGATCCTCGGTGGCTTCGTCCTTCAGGACGTCGATCACGTCGTCGACGGTGATGATGCCGACGAGCTTGTTGGCCTCGTCGACGACGGGGATGGCCAGCAGGTTGTAGGAGGCGACGAGCCGCGCGGCCTCCTCCTGATCGGTGTCGACGCGCACCGACACCGGCTCGGCCGCCATGATCCGCTTCAGCGGCGTCTCGGGCGACACCAGCAGCAGGCGCCGCAGCGAGATCACCCCGACGAGATGCCGGCGCTCGTCGATGACGTAGAGGTAGAAGACCATCTCCACGTCACGCGAGCCCTGCAGCGCGGCGATCGCCTCCCCGACGGTGAGCTGCTCGGAGAGCGCGAAGACGTTGGGGTTCATGATGCGCCCCGCCGTCTGCTCCGCGTACTCGAGCAGCGCCTCGACCTCGCCGCCCTCCTTGTGCGTGATCAGCTCGAGCACGGTCGTCGACAGCTCGTCGGGCAGGTAGTCGACGATGGCGGCCGCGTCGTCGGATTCCAGTTCCTGCAGCAGCGTGGCGATCTCCTCCGCGGGACGATCGGCGAGCAGCTGCGCGCCCACTTCGGGATCCAGCTCGCTGAGGGCCTCCATGCCCAGGCGGCGGTTGCGCTCGATCAGGAGGTCGAAGGCGACCTGCCGGTCGCGATCGACGAGGTCCACCAGGACCTGCGCCAGGTCGGCGGGATGCTGTTTCTGCATCAGGTTCGCGAGATTGGCGGTCGCGCCCATGCGCAGCAGCCGCTGCACGGAATCCTGGATGACGTCGAGCTTGCGATGCGGAGTCATCGGCCGCCTGCGCCAGGCGCGAGGGGCAGCCCTCACGCCGCGGAAGGAGTCGTCATGCCGGCACGGGAGTGCCGGAGGCCAGCCGCTCAGGGTAACACGGGCATGGGCGGCGCCGACGCGACAGGCGCCCGCCGTCGATCGCTACCGTCGCCGCAGCCCCAGCTCGTCGAGCACGCGATCGTCCTCGCGCCAGTCGGCCCGCACCTTCACGTGCAGCTCGAGGAACAGGCGACAGCCGAAGAACCCCTCGAGCTCGACGCGTGCCTCGGTGCCGATGGCCTTGATCATCGCGCCCTCGCGGCCGATGACAATCGCCTTCTGCGACGGCGACTCCACCAGGATCACGCACGCCACCTTCATCAGCCCGCGGTCGTCGGGTTCCTCGAAGCGCTCGACGAGCACCGCGGTCGTGTAGGGCAGTTCGTCGCGCAGGCGGTGCAGCAGCTTCTCGCGCACGACCTCCGATACGTAGACGCGCTCGGGCTGATCGGTGAGGTAGTCCTCGGGATAGAGCGCGTCGCCCTCGGGCAGGTGGTCGAGGATGGCGCGTTCCAGCCGGTCGACGCCGTCGCCGGTGAGCGCCGAGATCGGCACGATCTCTGCGAACTCGCGCAGCCGCCGCACCGAGTCGATCAGCGGCAGCAGTGCCGGCTTCGCCATGCGATCGATCTTGTTGAGGGCCAGCAGCACGGGCTGCGTGGCGCGCGCCAGCAGCGTCCCGACGTGGCGCACGCCGCCGCCGGCCGGTTCGCTGGCGTCGAGCACCCACACCAGCACGTCCACTTCGCGCAGGGTCGCGACGGCAGCCTCGACCATGCGGGCGTTCATGCGGTGCACGGGCTTGTGGATGCCCGGCGTGTCGACGTAGACCACCTGCGCCGCGGGTGTGGTCTTCACCCCGAGGATCCGCGTCCGCGTCGTCTGGGGCTTGTCGGAGACGATGGCCACCTTGGTGCCGACCAGGCGGTTGATCAGGGTCGACTTGCCGGCGTTGGGACGGCCCACGAGCGAGACGAAGCCCGACCGCATGGCTGGACGCCTCACGCCCCGTCGGCGGCCGGGGCGCGCTTCTGGACGCGCACGCGCAGGATGCGGCGGCGATCGGCCTCGACGACCTCGACGTCGAGGTCGCCCACCGGAAAGCGCTCGCCGGCGGCGGGCACACGCCCGAGGTGCGAGAGCAGGTACCCGCCGAAGGTCTCGAACCCCTCGCCCTCGATGACGATGCCGAGCCGCTCCCGCACCTGGTCGACGCCCACGCGGCCGCTGACCAGGAACGCGCCGTCGCCGTCCTGCGCGATCGGCTCGGTCTCCTCGTCGTACTCGTCGCGGATCTCGCCGACGAGTTCCTCGAGCAGATCCTCGATGGTGACCAGCCCCGCCGTCCCGCCGTACTCGTCCACGACGATGGCGCTCTGCACCTGCTTGCCCTGGAACTCACGGAGCATCTCGGGCACGCGCTTGGTCTCGGGCACGAAGTGCGCGGGCCGCATCAGGTCGGTGACCGGCGCCTCCGCCGGCAGATCGGTGCGGATCAGGTCCTTCACGAACACGAGGCCGAGCACGTTGTCGAGGTCGTCCTTGTAGACGGGGATGCGCGAGTACTCCTCCTCGCGGAAGAAGACGCGCAGGTCCGCCAGCGTCGCCGTGGCCTCGATGGCGACGATGTCGGGGCGCGGCGTCATCACCTCGCGCACCAGACGATCGCCGAAGCCGACGATCGATCGGAGCAGCCGGTGGTCGCCGCCCTGGTCGATCGGCGTGGGGCTCTCGACGCCGCCCGCCGCGGCCTCCGCCTCGGGCTCCTCGGCCTGTCCGCGCTTGTGCCGCTCGGCGAGCGCGCACAGCGCGCCGGTGATCGGCGCGCACGCCGCGGCCACCCATGCGAAGGACGGCAGCAGCGCCTCGAGCACCAGTTGCGGGCGCCCGGAGACGATGGCCCACGGTACGACGTGCTCGCACAGGATGGTGAAGGCCAGCACGGTCAGGACCAGCAGCCCGAAGTGGTGCGGCGACCGGGCGCCGATCACCGGCGCCAGCAGCGCGCCGGTGAGGATCACGATGACCCCCAGCAGCAGGCGGGCGGGGATGAACAGGCGGGCCGGGTTGTCGAGCAGCGCGCCGAGCGCGTCGCTGCGGCCCGCCCGCTCGGCCATGATGCGGCGCGACAGGCGCATCATCGACGAGAAGGCGGCCTGCACCGTTCCCACGTAGATGGCGGACAGGCCCAGCAGGAAGATCAGCAGCGGTCTCATCGACGCCGCTCCCGCTCGATGAGTCCGGCGGCCAGCCCGCCCTTCCGGCGCAACCGCGTCTCGGCGCGCGCCATCCGTCCGCTGTCCTCCGGCGTGTCGTGGTCGTACCCGAGCAGGTGCAGCAGTCCGTGCAGCGCGAGCACCCGCAGTTCGGTGCCCAGCGGATGGCCGGCGGCCTTGGCCTGCCGGCGCGCCACGCCAGTGGCGATCACCAGGTCGCCGAGCGAGCGTGTCTCGCCCGCCATCTCCGGCGGATCGGCCGGGAACGAGAGGACATCGGTGGCGTAATCACCGCCGCGGTAGGCACGGTTGAGCGCGCGCATCCGCGCGTCGCTCACCAGGGCGATGGCCACCTCGCCCGCCGCGCGGCGCGGCGCCACGGCGGCCAGCCACGCCGCCAGCCCGGGCGCGCGGGCAGCCCGCCCGCGC
>JBDIBB010000035.1:0-34366 GCA_039812685.1 Vicinamibacteraceae bacterium | reverse complement strand
CTGTTGCGCCTCGCCGGCGCCAGCCGGCGCGACCGCCACCGTCCCGGACGTGGCGCCAGGGTCCGGTGAGGCCGGCGCGGCGCTCCGCGGGAACGCGGCCACCGCCGACACGGCGCCCGCGCCGAGCAGAAGCACCGACACCACGGTGAGCGGGCTGCGCAGCGCGAAGCCCACGTCGCGACGAACACGAGCGGGAAGCGTGGACATGGGGAAGGACGTGGCGGCCCCCGCCACCAGGAAGAGGCCAATCACCGCCACGTAGGTGGTGAGGCACAGGATGCACACCGTCTTCAGGACGAAGAAGGCCGCGTACGCGAGATAGACGATCACGCCCAGGCCCACGACCGACAGCGCCAGGACGTAGCCGGGCACGCTCACTTCCAGCGCCGAGCCCCGCCTGGCCGAGAGCAGCAGCACCGCAATCGACGCAAACCAGATCAGGCCCCACACCGCGACCGAGACGCCCCACAGCGACCCGTAGGAACTCAGGTACGCATTGGCGCAGTTGACGGTCTCGCTGACGTCGCAGAAGCTCGTGAACGACGGCGTCGTCAGCAACTGGTGATGCACCCATGCCGCGGTGCCGGAGGCGCCGAGGCCGAGCACGGTGAAAACCCAGAGGAGAAGGCGCTGCGTACGGGTCATCGGACGATGCCCAGCATCTTAGCACCGCCGGGGGCCCGGTTCGGCCTCCGGCCCCGTCACTGGATCGGCGCGATGGTGCCGGCTGCCGTGAAAGGCTCAGGCGGGGGGACTCCCGACTCGTCCTGCCAGATGGTTCCCGTCATGTTGGTGGCGAACCCGCGACGGCCCGTGGTCGGCGCCATCGGGTGACCCGAGGCATAGTAGGCGCTCACCGTCGCGGCGCCCGTGCAATCGGGGTCCGAAGGCTGCGCGCCGAGGCCGGCGAGGATGGCGAAGTTGAACCCGCTCTTCGGGTTGAACCCCATGTCCGGAGACAGGTAGTCCTGGGCCACCAGCAACGGAAGGTTGACCGCGTAGGCGTTGGCCGCACAGGTGGAAGCGAAGTTCGCCTCGGCGGAGTTGATCGCGCGCAGCGAGGCGATGGCCGACGACTCGTTGGCGGCCACCTTCGCTCGCAGGAGCAGCGGCGTCGCCAGGGCCGCGAGGATACCCGCCACCGCGCAGACGATGAGCAGTTCGATGAGGGTGAACCCGCCGTCACGCCTGGTGGTCATGGCTGCTCCAGGAAGTCGGAGGAGGGTGGCGGGGAGGGAGATGGGGGGAGCCGTGGCGGGGAGCCGGTCCGGGACGCCGCCCCGCTGCGGGGCGGCGTCCCGGAGACAGTCGTCGGTCCTACTGGAGGGCGGAGGCGGCCGCCGGAATCGGGTTCACCGGCGCCACGCCGGTCGCATCGAAGAAGATGGTGCCTCGGGTGTCGGTCGCGAACGCGCGCTGGCCGGTCGTGCCCACCGTCAGCGGCACCGCGCTGGCGTAGTAGGAAGTCGTCATCGCGGCCGGCGCTACGCCGTTGCACGCGTTGTTGGCGCCGCCGAAGGCCGCCGCGGCATTTTCGGCCGCCAGCGTCACGGTGTAGCCGCTCTTCTGCACGCCGTTGACATTCAGGTCGGGGCTGATGAAGCCGGCGGTGCTGCCCGCCGGCGGCAGCACGAGCTGCGCGAGGTCGGTCGCGAACCCGCCCGCCGAGCAGCTCGACGAGAAGGTGCTCTGCGCGCTGTTCACCGCCCGCAGCGACCCGATGGCCGACGACTCGTTGCCCGACATGCGAGCGCGCAGCAGGCCGGGCACCGCGATGGCCGCGATGATGCCGATGATCGCGACGACGATCAGCAGCTCGATGAGCGTGAAACCCTTGTTGTTCTTCTGCATGTGTCTCTCCCTCGTAACGGTGACTGGTTGACGTGGCCGGCTGGCCTGAGTGCTCCGGCCTCGCCGCTGCCACCTCTATCAGCAACTCGGATGCCACCGGCGCCCATGGCCCGCATCCGAGAGAAACTGGCCGTTTCCCGCGCCATTCCGTAAGACGACGGCCGGCCGATTGGAGCCTGCGGGACGATCCTCGTCAGGAGCGACAATTCGTGTCAACTACGGCTGACGTTAAGTGGCACCGATCGCCGCAAACAGGTCGGGCCGCGCGCCTCCGACCCGCCGGCGGCCGTCTGGCGGGTGCGTGGCGTCAGGGGGGGTTCGAGACCGCCACCAGGCGGTCTGGCCGGTCATCGACGGATGTGCGCCTGGCACCGGTCGCCATGCGCGCCAGTGGGGCAGCAACCGCCGCTGCGACGTCCCGGCGGTCGGCGCGGCGACACCCGGAGTCGGGGCATGGACGACCACCTCGGCTCACGGCGCCGGCACGGCACCCGCGCGGCGCCGCCCGCCGGCAGCCGTCCCTACACGTCGTACTTCTTCGCGTAGTAGCGGAAGGACCTGAAGGACATCCCCAGCAGCTCCGCCGCCTTCGTCCGGATCCCGCCGGCCTGCTGGAGCGCCGCGGCCAGGTGCGCACGCTCGATCCCGGCGATGTGGGCCTCGAGGCTGAAGCCCGATTCGGGAATCGCCGGCAGCTTCGCGGTGTCGTGCGAGGGCGGCGGCATCAGCGTCAGGACGGGCCTGTCGCCGAACCGGACCTTGTCGGGCAGGCTCTCAGCGAGGATCGTCGGAGTCTGCTCGAGCGCGACGGCCCGCTCCATCGCGTTCTCGAGCTCGCGGACGTTGCCGGGCCACGCATATCGCTCGAGGCACTCGAGCGCCTCGCGCGAGATCCCGACGATGTGCTTGCCCATCCGGCGAGACAGGCTCGCGACGAAGTGCTCGGCCAGCAGCCGCACGTCCTCTGCGCGCTCGCGCAGCGGGGGCAGCGCCACCTGGATCACGTTGATCCGATAGAACAGATCCTCGCGGAACCGCCCCTCGGCGATCTCCCGCGCCAGGTCGCGGTTGGTGGCCGCAATGATGCGGATGTCGGCCTCGATCTCCTCGGTGCCGCCGATCCGGCGGAACCGCCGCTCCTGGAGCACGCGCAGCAGCTTCACCTGCATGAGCGGGCTCATCTCGGTGATCTCGTCGAGGAAGACGGTGCCCTGCTGCGCGGCCTCGATCAGCCCTTTCCGGTTGGCCACGGCGCCGGTGAAGGCACCGCGCATGTGGCCGAACAGCTCCGACTCGAGCAGCGTCTCGGGCAGGGCGCCGCAGTTGACGGCGACGAACGGCCGGTCGCGCCGCAGCGAGTTGAAGTGGATGGCCCGCGCCGCCAGTTCCTTCCCCGTACCCGACTCGCCCGTGATGAGCACCGTGCTCGTCGTCGGCGCAATCGTCTCGATCAGGCGGAAAACCGATAACATCCGGGTGCTGGCGCCGACGATGTTGTGGAACTGGTTCGCCTCGCCCAGTGCGCGTTTGAGCAGGGCGTTTTCCTGGCGCAGGTGCCGGCGCTCGAGCGTGTGCCGTACGAGCAGCTTCAGCTCGTCGACGTCGAAGGGCTTGGTGAGGTAGTCGCTAGCCCCGAGCCTGAGCGCTTCCACCGCGGTCTCGGTGGAGGCAAACGCGGTGATGACGATCGCCGACAGCTCGGGATCCGCGGTTTTGGCGGCGCGCAGGACGTCCACCCCGCTCATGTCAGGCATCTTCAGGTCGGAGATCACCAGGTCGAAGGCCTGGCGCCCGAGCGCCGCGATCGCCTGCGTGCCCGACTCGGCGAGGACCACGTCATAGCCCTCCCGCTTCAGCACGATGGCGAGCAGTTCGCGCATCGACCGCTCATCGTCGGCGACGAGGATGCGGGGCAGTTGGCAGTTGGCAGTTGGCAGTTGGCAGCTGGACGCTGGGAGTGCGGACATGCGCCACCTCAGCTCGTGCGGACGTCGAATTGCGCGCCGGGCAGAGATCGGCCCAGTCCGATGACGACGCGACCTACCTCGGATGAAAGGTCGAGCAGTCTCTGGCCGTCGTGGTCGCCGAGATAGCCAAGGCGACCGGCCAGGATCACGTACGTCTCCAGTTCGCGCAGTGAACCGTGTGCCACTCTCAAGTACTGGGCGAACTCACGCGTGTTGCGACGACCTTGTCCCTCGGCGATGTTTGCCGGGACGGAGATCGCCGCCCGCCGAAGCTGTGCCACCATGCCGAACATCTCCGCACGCGGAAAGGCAGCGGAACACTGGTAGATTGCTTCCGCGAGGGCCATGGCCTTCTGCCACGCAACCAGATCCCGGTAGTTGGTGGGCTTCTCGCTCACGCGGCTTCCTCGGGCTTGTGAGCTTCGCTGCCAACCGCCAACTGCCAACCGCCAACTACCTCCGGCAGCCCCACCCGCACCACCGTCCCCTGCCCCACCACCGACTCCACCAAGATCGTCCCTCCGTGATCGGTGACGATGCGGTGAGCGATCGCGAGGCCGAGACCGGTCCCGTTGGCGAACTCGCTCTGGAAGGGCTGGAACAGCCGCTCGCGCTGCTCGGCGCTCACGCCGTGCCCGGTGTCGGTCACCGACAGCACGGCGCGGTCGCCCTCGCGCGTGAGGCCCAGCGAGAGCGTGCCCCCACCGGGCATCGCGCGCAGCGCGTTGCCGGCGAGGTTCCAGACGACCTGCCGCAACTGGGCCTGGTCGCCCTGGCAGGCCAGGCCCACCTCGCCGAGGTTCAGGTGGATGGCGTGGCCTGGCTGCAGGTCGGGGCTGTTGCGCAGCAGCGTCGCGATCTCCTCCAGCAGGGTGCCGAGATCGACGCGAGCGGGGCTCGGCCGCTGCGGCCGCGCATAGCTGAGGAAGTTCCGGATCGTGTCGTTGAGCCGTTGCGACTCGCGCAGGACGATGTCCATCAGGACCGCCTGATCGGCGTCCAGCGGCAGGTCGCGGCGCAGCACCTGGATGGATCCGGCCATCGAGGCCAGGGGGTTGCGGATCTCGTGTGCGATGCCGGCGGCCATTTCACCGACCGCGGCCAGGCGCTTCTGGACCTGCGCCTCGTGTTCACGGCGCTTGGCCTCGGTCACGTCCTGGAAGGTGAAGAGGTAGCCGCGCGTGCCGCCGTCGGCGCCGAGCGGCGCGATGCCGAGGCCCAGCACGATGCGGCGTGCCGAAGGCTTCAGGAACTCGTATTCGATGCGGCGGACCTCGCCAGCGTCCAGGCCCCGGTAGCAGTCCGGGTCGAGCTGGAGCACCTGCTCCGCGCGCAGCCCGAGGCAGCTGGCGCTGCCGGCCTCGATGATGACCCCGGCCGCGCGGTTGGCGCTCACGACGACGCCGCGTTCGTCTGTGGTGAGCAGGCCGCCGGGCAGGCTGTCGACGATGCGCTGGTTGAAGGCCTGGAGGTCGGCAATCGCGCTGGAGGCGTGGGCCAGGCGCGCGTCGGCCCGCGCGCGCTCCTCGGCCAGCCAGCCGGTGAGGACGCCGATGGCGGCAAAGCCGGCCGCGTTGATGACCACGCGCGACAGGGCTTCGTCGAAGGGGAGGCGCAGGCCGGGCAGGTGGAACCGGCCCAGCGGCGCCGAGTACTGGGTCATCACGAGCACGCCGTAGCACAGCATCGCGAAGGTGGCGGCCGCGAGGCTGCCCCGCCGCTGGCGCACCACGCCGGCCGCGACGATCGGCAGCGCGTAGAGCGAGACGAACAGGCTGCCGGCGCCACCCGTGTAGAGCACGAGGCCTGAGACGACGAGAATGTCCCCGGCGAAGTGGATGTCGGCCAGCCACGGGCGGCGTTCCGTGAGCCGCCAGGTGGCGGCCCACAGGCCCGTGAGCGCGTAGGTGATGGCGGTCAGGCCGAAGAAGGCGTCGACGCCCCCCGGCAGCGGCGAGGCGTCCACGCGCAGCGCGAAGGCCGCGCCGAGCAGCGCCGAGGCCATCACCGCGCGAAGCGCATTGGCCCGCAGCAGGCGGCGGCGCGCGGCGGCCGCCGCCTGGTCTGCGCCAGTCCGCATGGCTAGGTGAGCTTGCTGATCAGGTCGAAGATCGGCAGGTACATCGAGATGACGATGCCGCCGACGACGACGCCGAGAAACGCGATCATGATGGGCTCGAGCAGCGTGAGCAGGCCCGCCACGGCCGTGTCGACTTCTTCCTCGTAGAAATCGGCGATCTTCGACAGCATCATGTCGAGGGCGCCGGTGGTCTCTCCGACGTTGATCATCTGCGTCACCATCGGCGGGAACACCTTGGTGGCGGCCAGCGGGGCCGACACCGTCTCGCCGCGCTCGATGCTGGTGCGCGTGGTGGCGACGGCGTCCTCGATGATGGCGTTGCCGGCGGTCTTCGACGTGATGTCGAGACCGTCGAGGATGGGCACGCCCGAGCTGAGCAGCGTCGACAGCGTCCGGCAGAAGCGTGCGACGGCCACCTTCCGGAGGATCATGCCGACCACCGGCATCCTGAGCATCAGGCCGTCGATGACGCGGCGGCCGCGGTAGGTGGCGTAGTACTGACGCACGAGGAAGGCCAGGCCGGCCATGCCCAGGATGAGCAGCGGTCCGTAGCTGACCAGCGAGTTGCTCATCCAGATGACGACGCGCGTCGGCAGCGGCAACTGGGCTCCGAGGCCCGCGAAGAGGCTGGCGAAGGTCGGGATCACCTTCCACAGGATGACGGCCACCACGAGCGCCGCGATCACCATGACGGCAACCGGGTAGACCATGGCGGACTTCACCTGCGCCTTCAGGCGCACGTTCTTCTCGATGTAGGTGGCGAGCCGCTTCAGGATGGTGTCGAGGATGCCGCCCGCCTCGCCGGCGGCAACCATGTTCGTGTACAGCCCGTCGAAGGTCTTCGGATGGCGCCGCATGGCGTCGGCCAGCGACGCCCCGGCCTCGACGTCGCCGCGCGTCTTGAGGATGGTCGCGGCAAAGGCCTTGTGCGCTTCCTGGCGCCCGAGGATCTCGAGGCACTGCACGAGCGGCAGGCCGGCGTCGATCATCACCGAGAACTGCCGCGTGAAGACGGCGAGGTTCTTGGTGGGGACCGACTTGCCCCCGGCCTTCGCGGCCTTGGAGGCCGCCCTGGCCTTCACCTCGTCGATCCTGACGACGCGGATCTGCTCGCGCCGCAGCGCCGCGACGGCGGCCTCGGCCGATTCGGCCACGCGCTCGCCGCTGATTTCCTGCCCCGCCCGCGTCCGGCCCGAAAACGCAAAGGTCGCCATCGTCTGCTCCCGTGGAACCGGCTACCGCCGCAGCGGCGCCACCGTGCCGCGCCCGAGCCCCGCGCCGGGCACCACGCCGGCGCCGCGGTTGATCATCTCGGTGAGTTCGTCCTTGAGCGAGGACGCCGTCAGCGCCGTGTCGAGCGTGATCTGGCCCGACAGGTAGAGCGTCGCCAGGTGCTGGTTGAGTGTCTGCATGCCGAGCTTCTCCTGCCCGGCCTGCATCGAGGAGTAGATCTGGTGGATCTTGTCCTCGCGAATGAGATTCCGGATGGCCGGCGTCGGCACGAGGATCTCGAGCGCCACCAGCCGGCCGGCCCCGCGCGCCTTCCGCAGCAGCGACTGACAGACGATGCCTTCGAGCACCAGCGAGAGCTGGGTGCGGATCTGCCCCTGCTGGTGCGCCGGAAAGACGTCGATGATGCGGTTGATGGTCTGGCTGGCCGAGTTCGTGTGCAGCGTGGCGAAGGTGAGGTGACCCGTCTCGGCGATGCGCAGCGCCGTTTCGATCGTCTCGTGGTCGCGCATCTCGCCGATGAGCACCACGTCGGGGTCCTCGCGCAGCGCCGCCCGGAGCGCCGGCGCGAAGCCGTGGGTGTCGGCAAACACCTCGCGCTGGTTGACGATGCAGCCCTTGTGCTGGTGGATGTACTCGATCGGATCCTCGATCGTGATGATGTGTTCGTTGCGCTCGGTGTTGACCTTGTCGATCATCGCCGCGAGCGTCGTCGACTTGCCCGAGCCGGTGGGCCCGGTCACCAGCACCAGACCGCGGGGGCGCTCGGCGAGCTTGGCGATCACCGGGGGCAGGCCCAGTTCGTGGAACCCGCGGATGCGCTCCGGGATCAGCCGGTAGACGGCGGCCACGGCGCCGCGCTGGCTGAAGACGTTGCACCGGAAGCGGCCGATGCCCCGCACCCCGAAGGAGAAGTCGAGCTCGAGCGTCTCCTCGAAGCGCTTCTTCTGCGCGTCGGTGCACACGCTGTAGACGAGCTGCTTGGTCTCGGCGGGCGAGAGCGGCGGCAGGTCGAGCCGCTGCAGCTTGCCGTGCACGCGCACCTGCGGCGGTGTGTTCGTCGTCAGGTGCAGGTCCGATCCGTCGAGATCGAGCGTCACCTTCAGGAGTTCGGGCAGTGTTGGCATGACAGGTCCGGTCTGCAAGCGCCAGGCCCACCGTCGGGCGGCGGCCGGAGGCGTCCCCACACACAATCGACGCCCGCCGGAAAAAGCTGAGTCAGGCGTGGCCGATACCGGTCCTGTCGGTGGATTGCGGAATCGTGATCGGGATGGCGGCGGACGGCCGCCGGCGTCAACCGCGGTTGACGCCGGGGAAACGGGAGGCGCGGCCGGGCGGGCGCGGCGGGCTCACTTCATGGTTTCGCGGACCACCTCTTCGAGCGTGGTCACGCCTTCGGCGATCTTGGACAGGCCGCTGCGCCGCAGCGAGATCATGCCCTCCTCGAGCGCCTTGCGGCGCAGGTCGAGAGCCGAGGCGCCGGTCAGCACCTGCTCGCGCAACTCGTCGGTCATCTCCATCACCTCGTAGAGACCGACGCGACCCTTGTAGCCGGTGCCGTTGCACTTCTCGCAGCCCTGCCCGTGCATGGGGACCACCGTGGCGGCCTCCTCGGGCGGCATGCCGATGTCGATCAGCGCCTGGGGCGGCACGGGATGGGGCTTCTTGCAGTGCGCACAGACGCGGCGCACCAGACGCTGGGCGCAGATCAGGTTCACCGAACTCGCCACCAGAAACGGCTCGATGCCCATGTTCATCAGGCGGCTGATGGTGGAGGGCGCGTCGTTGGTGTGCAGCGTCGAGAGCACGAGGTGCCCGGTGAGCGCCGCCTTCACGGCGATCTCCGCCGTCTCGAAATCACGAATCTCGCCCACCAGGATGATGTTGGGGTCCTGCCGGAGGAAGGAGCGGAGGGCGGCGGCGAAGTTCAGCCCGATGCTGTCGCGCACGTGGACCTGGTTCACCCCGAGCAGGTTGAACTCCACCGGGTCCTCGGCGGTCATGATGTTGGTCTCGGGCGTGTTGATCCGCGAGATGGCCGAGTAGAGCGTGTTGGTCTTGCCGCTGCCCGTCGGCCCGGTCACCAGCACCATGCCCCAGGGCTTGGAGATGGCGGTCTCGAACTTCGCCAGCGACTGCGGCTCGAACCCCAGCTTCGTCATGTCGAGCATGAGCTTCGTCCGGTCGAGCAGGCGCAGCACGATCTTCTCGCCGAAGAGCGTTGGCAGCGACGACACGCGGAAATCGATCTCCTTGCTCTGCCCGTTGTCGTTGAAGCGCAGCTTGATCCGGCCGTCCTGCGGCAGGCGCTTCTCGGCGATGTCGAGCTTGGCCATGATCTTCACGCGCGAGGTGATCGCGTCGCGGAACTTCATGGGCGGCGAGTTGATGTTGTAGAGGATGCCGTCGATGCGGAACCGGATCCGGAACTCGCGCTCGTAGGGTTCGATGTGGATGTCGCTGGCGCCCTTCTGGATGGCCGACATGAGCACCAGGTTCACCATGCGGATGACGGGCGCCTCGCCCCCCTGGCGCTCGAGCGTCGCCGCGTCGAGCTCCTCGATGTCCTCGAGCACCTCCACCTCGGTGTCGAGGCCGGCCAGCGTCGTCTCGGCCAGCGCCTTGGTGGCATCGATGGTCGAGACGGCCGGCTTGGCGAGTGCGGGGTTGACCGCGGGCCGCGCCGGCGCCGTGCCCGACCCGTTGCCCGTCGCGGTACCACCGCCGTAGTAACGCGCGATCGCCCCGGCCACCGACGCCTCCGAGGCGACGACCGGCTCGACGTTGTAGCCCGTCATGAACTTGATGTCGTCCATGGCGAACACGTTCGTCGGATCCGTCATCGCGATGGTCAGCGTCGCGCCCGCCCGGTTGATGGGCAGGACCTGGTACTTCTGCGCGGTGTCGGCCGGAATGAGCTTGAGGACGGCGGGATCGATCTCGAACTGCGTGAGGTTGATCGACGGCACGCCGTACTGCTTGCTGAGCAGCGCCGTCAGCTCGTCGTCCTTCACGAAGCCGAGCTTGATGAGGTTCAGGCCGAGCTTGCCCCCGTTGGCCCGCTGGTAGTTCAAGGCCTCCTGGAGTTGCTGGGGGGTGATGCGCTTCTCCTTCAGGAGAAGCTCGCCGATGCGAACGGCCATGGGGAGTCCGGTGCGCCTTCCCTGCTGTGAGCGAGCCCGCTGTCTCGCGATTGCTCCCGTCGGGAACCCGGCCCGTCGGCCAGCCCCCTGCCGGGAGCGGCTCGACGGTCCCGATCCCGTGAACCTGGCGTGCGACGCGGGTGGAGGCGGCCGGTCAGAGCCGTGCGCCAGGCCCGCCCGGTTCGCCGCGCCTCACAGCGCGAGGCGGGCACCCAGGCTCCACTCCCACCGGCGATGCGCGCCGAAGGCCGCCTGGACATCGGCGCTGAGCAGCTTCCACACCACCGCGCTGGCGCCCATCGTGCCCGCGGGCCGCGCCTCGCCTGCCGTCTGCAGCCGCAGGCCGCCACGCGCGGCGTACCGGCGACTGGCCGACCAGTACTCGACTCCCGCCGCCAGAGCCCGCCAGCGCCCGTCGACCCGATGGGCGGTGGTGAGGTCGGCGTCCACCGCCAGCGTCAGCCGGCGAGTCGGCAGCGCCGCCACCCCCAGGCGGGCGGCGCGCGCGAGTCGGAGGCCGTCACCGGCCGGCGCTGTCGCGATGACCGGCTCGCGAAGGTTCCTCGCCGAGAACCCGACGCGCCAGCGGCCTCCGTCGAGCATCACCCCCAGGTCGGCATCGACGGTTGTATCGGCCGCACCCCGCCGCGCCGAGAGACGGTCGAGGGCCGCCCCGGCCCGGGGCTCGCCATCGCCCAGCGGCGCCTCGCCGCGGAACGCGCGCCCAGTCACCGCCTTCACGGCCACCCCGACGTGCAGGCGCTCCCGCACCGTCTGGGTCAGTGTCACGACGACCTGATCGAGCCCGAGGCTCTCCGCCGCACGCCGGGCGCCTTGGCCACCGCCAGCCACGCCCGTGGCTGGCGCGGGTCCGATCCTGTCGTCGGCGATCCTGTAATAGCCGATGCCGATCACGGGCACCGTCATCGCGACCAACGTGCTGCGACCGCGCACGCCAGCCGCACCCCGATCATCGACGCCGCCGCTCGATTCATGAGCGTGACGCTCGAGGACGACGCTGAGGTAATCGCCGGTGACCTGCCCGGCCGGGTTCCAGTAGACGGCCGAGGCGTCGTCGGCCACGGCGGTGAATGCGCCGGCCATGCCCAGGGCTCGTGCGCCAACCGCTTCATGAGGCTGGGCTTGCAGCCGGGGAGCTGCCGTTGCCACGAGGATCTGGGCGGCCACGATCGAGAGGAAGACACGGCCCATGCCCCGACAGCGTATCGCAACCACCGGCGGTCCGAACCGGCTGTGACCCATCCTCGTATATCGCATGAGCTAAAATCCGGACGGGCCCGCCGGCCTCGCTCCCCGTTCCCCCAGAGGTCGTCCCCTTCCCCCAGGCACGCCATGACCGACGCCGAACCCGCCCAGTCCGTCGCGCCGTTGTCACTGCCCGCCCGCATGCTGGGCGTCATCACGTCGCCGTCTGCGACCTTCGCCAACGTCGCCGCCTACCCGAAGTGGTTCGGGGTCCTGGCCATCAGCCTGCTGGTGCTGGCGGCCGCCAATTACGTCTTCCTGTCGACGCCGATCGGCCAGCAGGCTTCGCTCGACCAGCAGGTGACCCAGATCGAGGGCTTCGGCCAGACGGTCGACGATGCGATGTACGAGCAGTTGAAGGGACGGATGAAGTACACCGCCGCCATCAGCGCCGTCGCGATTCTCGTGGCGTCACCGGTGATCACGGTGGTCTTCGCCGCCGTGCTCTTCGGTGTGTTTTCCGGGGCGCTGGGCGGTCACGCCAGCTTCAGGCAGGTGTTCGCGGTGCTCGCGCACACGAGCGTGGTGAGCCTGCTGCAGGCGGTGTTCGTGACGCCGCTCAACTACGTCCGGGAATCGCTCAGCAGCGCGACCAGCCTCGGGGTGTTCCTGCCGATGCTCGCCGAGGGCAGCTTCCTGGCGAACGTTCTCGGCGCCATCGACCTGTTCGTGCTCTGGTCGCTCACGCTCACCGCGATCGGGCTGGCGGTGCTGTATCGCCGCAGGTCGACGCCGATCTTCATCTCGCTGGCCGCGGCCTACGTGGTCATCGCACTGGGCATCGCCGCCGTGAAGGCTGCGCTGGGAGGCTCATGACGTCGTCGGGCAGGAAGATTCTGATCGGCCTCTCGGTCGCGGCGGTCGGCGCCGCACTGGTGTTCGCGAACCTCTACTTCAAGCGGGCCGACGGCAAGGAAGTCGCCGTCGAGGCCGTCAAGAAGCGCGATCTCGAGGCGGTCGTGTCGGCGTCGGGCAAGATCCAGCCGAAGCGGTCGGTGAACATCAGCGCCGACACCATGGGGCGCGTGACCGAACTGGCGGTCAACGAGGGCGAGACGGTGACGCGGGGCCAGTTCCTGCTCCAGATCGATCCCCGCAACCTGGAGAGCAACTACCGGCGCGGCGAGGCCGGCCTGGCCGCCAGCCGGGCGCAGCTCGATCAGTTCCACACGTCGATCGAGACCGCGAAGACCAACCTGCGGCTCGCCCAGGAGAACCTCAAGCGCCAGCGCGGCCTGTGGGCCGAACAGCTCGCCACGAAGGAAGCGCTCGACCGGGCCGAGACCGAGGCACAGCTGCGGGAGAAGGAACTCGTCAACGCGCAGCAGCAGATCGCCACGCAGCAGGCCCGGATTCGCGAGCAGCAGGCCGTGCTCTCGAGCGCCCGCTACGACCTGAGCAAGGTGCGCATCGAGTCGCCCATCGACGGCATCGTGACGCGCCGGAACATCGAGCAGGGCGAGACGGTCGTGATCGGGACGATGAACAACGCCGGCACCGTGCTGATGACCATCGCGGACATGTCGGTGATCGAAGCCGAAGTGGAGGTCGACGAGACCGACGTCCCCTTCGTGCGGATCGGCCAGGCTGCGAAGGTGACCATCGACGCCATTCCCGACAGGGAGTTCACCGGCAAGGTCACCGAGATCGGCAACAGCCCCATCCAGTCCACCGGGCAGACCGGCACGCAGGCCACGAATTTCAAGGTGGTGGTGACGCTCGACTCGCAGATCCCCGAGGTGCGGCCCGGGTTCACCTGCACGGCCGAAATCACCACGGCCACGCGACAGCAGGCCGTCGCCGTGCCGATCCAGGCCATGGTGGTGCGCGAGATGGTGCTCGACGAGAAAGGCGAGATCGTGCGCGCCCCGCAGTCCGAACACCGGCGCCGGGGCCGGAGCGTGGAGACCCCGGCCGTGGCGCAGGAGCTGCCGGCCGGACAGAAGCGCAAGGAACTCGAAGGGGTGTTCGTCGTCAGGGACGGGCTGGCGGTGTTCACGCCCGTCAAGACGGGGATCGCCGGCGACAGGTACTTCGAGCTGCTCTCCGGGCTGGCCGACGGCGACAAGGTGATCACGGGCCCGTTCAACTCCGTCCGCGATCTGCAGGACGGCGACAAGGTGCGCGTCCAGGATCCAGGCAGGAAATGACCCGGCCATGACGCAGCTGGTCGAGGCGGTCTGGCTCGCGCTCTCGTCCATCTGGGCGAACAAGCTGCGCTCCTTCATGATGGTGCTCGGCAACATCGTCGCCGTCACCTCGATCATCGCGGTGGTCTCGCTCATCCAGGGGATGAACGGCTACGTCTCGGACGCCCTGGTGTCCGAGGTGGGAATCGGCACGTTCCGCATCGACCGCGTCGGTGTGGTCACGGATCAGGAGCAGGAGGAGGAGGCCCAGCGGCGCAACCCGGTCATCACGCTCGCGGAAGCCCAGGTCGTGCGCCGGGCCGACCCGGTGATCGCCGCGGTGCTCGCCGAGATGAGCGGCCGCGCCAACGTCTCCTGGCGCGACGAGACGCTCGAGACGGTGCGGGTTCGCGGCGTCTCGACCGAGTACGATCAGTTCAGCGACTACGTGCCGGTGACGGGCCGGCTGCCCACCCGGCTGGAGATCGAACGCAAGCGACCGGTGGCCTACATCGGCCCGGAAACCGCGCAGAAGCTCTTCAAGGGACGCAGCGCCACGGACCAGCGGATCAACGTCGGCGGACGGCATTTCCGGGTGGTGGGCGTCAACGAAGCGAAGGGTTCCCTGTTCGGCAACTCGCAGGACGACTTCGTGCTGATCCCGCTCGGCCAGGCGCTCCAGCTCTTCGGGACCCGACGCTCGCTGGAACTCACCGTCAAACCCGTCGATCCCACGCGGCTCGACGAAGCGATGGAGCAGGCGCGGCTGGCCATGCGGATCGATCGGCGGCTGAAGCCGAACGACGACGACAACTTCGGGCTCTACACGTCGGACACGCTCATGGACCTGTGGCGCCAGTTCTCGCAAGGCGCCTTCGCCGTGCTCATCGGCATCGTGTCGCTGTCGCTCGTGGTGGGCGGCATCGTCATCATGAACATCATGCTGATGGTGGTGAGCGAGCGCACCCGCGAGATCGGCCTGCGCAAGGCGCTCGGCGCGCGCAGGCGCGACATCGTGTACCAGGTGCTCACCGAGTCGACCACGCTCTCGACGGTAGGCGGCGTGATGGGCACGGCCCTGGGCTTCGGGGTGGCCGCGGCGGTCGCGGCCCTGAGCCCGCTGCCGGCGGCCATCCAGCCATGGTCGGTCTTCCTCGGCATCACGATGACCGCGCTGGTGGGGCTGTTCTTCGGCCTCTACCCTGCGGTGCGCGCGGCGAACCTCGACCCGATCGAGGCCCTCCGGCGGGAGTAGCCATGCGCGCCGGCCTGCTGACCGAGATCGTCGCCCTCGCCCTCGACACGCTGCGGGCCAACAAGCTGCGGTCGGCGCTCACGATCCTCGGCGTGGTGATCGGCGTGACGTCGATCGTCGGCATGACGTCGCTGGTGCGCGGCTTCGGCGACCAGCTCGAGGCGCTGGTGCGCCAGCTCGGCTCGGACACCGTCGTCGTGTCGAAGTTCAGCATCGCGAGCATCTCGTCGGGCAAGAGCTTCCTGGATCTGCTGAAGCGCCCCAACCTCACCGAGGCCGACGCGCTCGCCATCAAGAACGATACGGAATCGGCGGGCATCGTCGCCATGAACATCGGCGGCGGGCCCGGCACCCAGATACAGCGCCTCTCGTACGCCGGCACGAAGACCAAGCCGATCGCGGTGGTTGGCGCGACCGCCAACTTCGGCGACATCAACTACATCCCGATCGAGGCGGGCCGCGGCTTCTCCGATTTCGAGGTCGATCGGCGGCGCCAGGTGATCATGCTGGGCTACGCCCCGGCGACCACCCTGTTCCCACACGCCGACCCGATCGGCAAGCTCGTACGGCTGGGACAGCACGAGTTCCAGGTGATCGGCGTGTTCGGCAAGCGCCCCGGCATCCTCGGCGACAACCCCGACGAGTTCGTGGTGATGCCGATCACGACCTACGACAAGCTGTTCCCGCCCGCCCGCTTCCGCGGCTACCTGCTGCGGTTCCTGCAGATCGCGGCGGCACCGCGCGAGGGCCACACGCAGGCCCAGCTGATCTCCGAGATCGAGCAGCTGTTGCGCAGCCGCCACCGGCTGCGCCTCGACCAGGAGAACGACTTCGACATCGTCACGTCGGACTCGATCCTGGGCATCCTGAACCAGTTCACGCGCGCCATCTTCCTCGCGCTCGTCGTCATCTCGTCGATCGCGCTGATGGTGGGCGGCATCGGCGTCATGGCCATCATGACCATCTCGGTCACCGAACGGACGCGCGAGATCGGCGTCCGCAAGGCGCTCGGGGCGCGCCGCCGCGAGATCCTCGTGCAGTTCCTCATCGAGGCCGTCGTGCTCACCTCGGTCGGCGGCATCCTCGGCATCCTGCTCGGCAGCGCCATCGGCTACGGAGTGAACGTGTTCGCCGGCTTCCCCGTGTCACTGCCGTGGTGGTCGTTCGCGCTCGGCCTCGGCTTCTCGAGCGCCATCGGCATCTTCTTCGGCATGTGGCCCGCCCTCAAGGCGAGCCGGCTCGACCCGATCGAGGCCCTCCGCTACGAATGACGACGCCGTCAGGCCGGATCACCCGGCCGGCGTTGGCCGCCTGCCGCGACCGACCGTGGCGGTCACTCGTTCCGCCCCGCGCTTGTCACCCTCCGCCCGGGCGAGTACGATTGCGAATTCCGGGCGCGTGGCCGCCAGCGCGCCCGTGTTCCCCACGCCCGGCGTCGGGCGTGACACGCCGGTTCCATACAGGACGCCCGGCCCCGGCCGGCGCGGAGGGTATCGTCTATGAAGGTCTACGATGCGGCCTCGATCCGCAACGTCGCCGTCGTCGGTCACGGCGGTTCCGGCAAGACCCAGCTGGTCTCGGCCATGCTCTTCGATGGCGGCACCGTCAACCGCCTCGGGCGCGTGGACGACGGGACGACGGTGACCGACTTCGACGAGGAGGAGGTCGCGCGCAGGCACACGCTCGGGTCGGCGCCCGCCTTCCTCGAGTGGAACAGGACGAAGATCAACGTCATCGACACGCCGGGCTTCGCCAACTTCCTGAGCGACACGCGCGCGGCGCTCCGCGTGGCCGATGCCGCCCTGGTGGTCGTCGACGCGGTGTCGGGTGTCGAGGTGCAGACCGAGAAGGTGTGGGAGATCGCCGCGGAAGGCGGGATCGCGCGGATCGTCGTCCTCAACCGCGTCGACCGCGAGCGCGCCAGCCTCGAGCGCTCGCTGGAATCGCTGCGCGGCGCGTTCGGCCGCGCCGTCGTGCCGGTCGCGCTGCCGCTCGGCGAGGAGAAGGACTTCGCCGGCGTGATCGACCTCGTCACCATGACGGCCTGCACCTATCAGGCCGACGGCTCCGGGAAGTTCGCCACCGGCGAGGTGCCGGCCGCGCACGCCGCCGAGGCGCAGGCGGCGCGCGACGCGCTGGTCGAGGTGGTGGCCGAGGCCGACGACTCGCTCATGGAGAAGTACTTCGAGCAGGGCACGCTCTCGCAGGACGACCTCGTCGCCGGTCTGCGCAAGGCGACGCTCGCCGGCAGGGTGTTTCCGCTGCTGCCCGCCTCCGGCAGCCTGAACGTCGGCGTCCAGCCACTGCTCGACGCCATCCTGGCCTACCTGCCCTCACCGGCCGACCGGCCGTTTCCCGCCATCGCGAGGGACTCGGGCGAACCCCTCGCCGTGGCGGCCGACGACGCCGCGCCCTGCGCCGCGTTCGTCTGGAAGACGGTCGCCGACGCCTTCGCCGGGCGCATCACCATGTTCCGCGTGGTGAGCGGCACGTTGAAGTCCGACTCGATGATCCACAACGCGACCAAGGACGTGCAGGAACGGCTCGGCAACCTGCTGGTGCTGCAGGGCAAGCAGCAGACGCCGGTCGCCGAACTGAAGGCGGGCGACATCGGCGCCGTCGCCAAGCTGAAGGACACGCTCACCAACGACGTGCTGGCCGACAGGAACGCGACCGTGACGTTCCCGCCGATTGCCTTCGCCGAGCCGCTGCTCGCCTATGCCATCGAGCCCAGGAGCCGCGGCGACGAGGACAAGATCAGCATCTCGCTCGCGCGCCTGATGGAGGAGGATCCGACGATCCGCTACGGCCGCGATCCGCAGACCAAGGAACTGCTGCTCTCGGGGCAGGGTCAGCTGCACATCGAGGTGACGGTCGCGAAGCTCAAGCGGCGCTTCGGCGTGGACGTGAACCTGAAGCTGCCCCGGATCGCCTACCGCGAGACGATCACGGCGAGCACCGAGGCGCACGGCCGCCACAAGAAGCAGACGGGTGGCCACGGCCAGTTCGGCGACTGCAAGATCCGCGTGGAGCCGCTGCCGCGCGGCGCCGACTTCGCCTTCGAGGACGACATCTTCGGGGGCGCCATTCCGCGCCAGTTCGTGCCGGCCGTGGAGAAGGGCATCCAGGAGGCGCGGCTGCGCGGCTATCTCGCCGGCTATCCGATGGTCGACTTCAAGGCGACGGTCTACGACGGCTCCTATCACGCCGTCGACAGCAACGAACTGTCGTTCAAGATGGCGGGCCGGCTGGCGTTCCGCGACGCGATGACGCGCGCCAGGCCGACGATCCTCGAGCCGGTGATGTCGGTCGAGGTGTACGCGCCGTCGGAGTTCGCGGGCGATCTGATGGGCGACCTCAACAGCCGGCGCGGCCGGATCGCGGGCATGGACAGCCGCGG
Source organism: Vicinamibacteraceae bacterium (assembly GCA_039812685.1). Lineage (GTDB taxonomy): Bacteria > Acidobacteriota > Vicinamibacteria > Vicinamibacterales > JAFNAJ01 > JBDIBB01. The sequence continues at coordinate 16,045 of JBDIBB010000035.1, read as the reverse complement.
CGCGATGACCGTCATCCGCGCGCAGGTGCCGATGGCCGAGATGCTCACCTACGAGCAGCAGCTCACCTCCGCCACCGGCGGACGCGGCTCGTACCAGATGGAGTATTCGCACTACGAGGAGGTGCCGGCGCACCTGCAGGCGAAGATCATCGCCGCCTCGAAGGCCGAGAAGGGCGAGGAGGCCGAGGAGGAGGCGTAGGGTCTGGAGGCGGAGGGGGCCGCGCCCCGCTGGCTTCACGCAAAGGGCCGGAGGAAGCGACGCTTCCTCCGGCCCTTTGCCGTTTCCCGGCCAGCGCGGCGTCCCGCGCGCTACGAGCCGCCGGCCTTGCGCGGCGTGCTGCCCTTCTTGGGCCCGCCGCCGGCCGCCTTCGTGTGCGCGTGGGTCTTGGAGTCGCCCCCCTCGGCGGCACGCTTGCCGCGCAGGCGCTGGGCCGCCTCGCGCAGCCGCGTGCTGACCGACTTCTTCTGCGGCGCCGCCTCGGCGCCCTCGGCGGCCTTCTCGAGGTTCGGGTTGTACTCGCTGCCCACCAGTTCGATCTGGGCCATGTCGGCGGCGTCGCCGCGGCGGAACCCGAGCTTCAGGATGCGCGTGTAACCGCCGGGCCGCGCGGCGAAACGCGGCGCGATCGTGTCGAACAGCTTGTCGACGGTCTCCGGCTCGTGCACGTCGACGGCGACCAGCCGCCTGGCGTGCAGGGCCTTCACCGTCTTCGGGCCGTCGGCGATGCCGCGCTTGGCGACGGTGATGATGCGCTCGACGAACGGACGCAGTTCCTTGGCCCGCGGGACGGTGGTCTCGATGCGCTCGTGACGGATCAGGGCCTCGGCCTGGTTGCGCAGGAGCGCGATCCGGTGCTCGGTGACCCGGCCCAGCTTGCGGTGTGCGACGCGGTGACGCATGGTGCGGTCTCGACTGACGGAAAAGGGTGGGGTGAGGGATGGGGCGGTCGGTACCGGCGCACCGCCCTCCCGGGCCGCTGCCCGGGCGGACGCCGCACGCCGGCCCTCGCCCCGGTGAGTGCGACTTACTCCTGGGCCGCCGGCGGCTCGAGCTTCATGCCGAGGCTCAGGCCCATCGAGGCCAGGATGTCCTTGATCTCGTTCAACGACTTCCGTCCGAAGTTCTTCGTCTTCAGCATCTCCGGCTCGCTCTTCTGGACGAGTTCCCGGATGGTGCGGATGTTCGCGTTCTTGAGACAGTTGTAGGAGCGCACCGACAGCTCGAGTTCCTCGACGCTCTTGTTGAGGTGCTCGTTGTTGATCTGCGTGCTCGGCTCCACCGGGCCGGTCTCGTCGCCGTCGCCGATCACGTCCTCAGCGGTCATGAAGATGCGCAGGTGCTGCTGGATCGTGTGGGCGGCCTCCGACAGCGCGTCGGCCGGCGTGATGGCGCCGTTGGTGTGCACGTCGATCGTCAGCTTGTCGTAGTCGGTGGCCTGCCCGACGCGTGCCGCCTCCACGAGGTAGTTCACGCGCTTGACCGGCGAGTGCACCGAGTCGACCGGGATCCAGCCGATGCCGAGATCCTCGTCGAAGTTGCGGTCGGCCGGCACGTAGCCCCGGGCGCGCTTCACGCGCAGCTCCAGGTGCAGGCGGCCGTGTTCGGCCACGGTGGCGATCGGCGCCTCGGGATCGAGAATCTCGAGGTCGGCGTCGGCCTCGATGTCGCGGGCGAAGACCTGGCCCGGCTTCTCCACGCGCAGGAAGACCGTCTTCACATCGTCATCGCCCTCCAGCTTCAGCGGCAGCTGCTTGAGGTTGAGGATGATGTCGGTGGCATCTTCCACCACGCCGGGAATGGGCGAGAACTCGTGCTGGACGCCGTCGATCCTGACGGCAGTGACGGCGGCGCCCTCGATCGACGAGAGCAGCACGCGCCGCAACGCGTTGCCGATGGTCGTACCGAAGCCTCGCTCGAACGGCTGGGCCGAGAATCGCCCGAACGTGTCGCTCGAACTCTCGCGCTCGAAATCGAGGCGGCCCGGAAGCTGCAGACCTCTGGAGAGCATCGAATCAGTCCTTTCCTCGCTGTGACGCGCGCGGGCCGGTCCGGTGACCGGCCACAACGCCTACTTCGAGTACAACTCGACGATCAGCTGCTCCTGTACCGGCAGGCTGATCTGCTCGCGTGTGGGCAGCGACATCACCCGGCCGGCGGCCGCTGTCGCGTCGAGTTGCAGCCACTCGGGCACGCCCTGGCCCTTCACCCGCTCGAGGGCGTACGTGATGGCGGGGTTCTTCTGGCTGGCGACCCTGACGGCGACCACGTCGCCGGCGCGAACCGAGAACGACGGGATGTCCACCTTCCGGCCGTTCACCAGCAGATGACCGTGACGCACGAGCTGGCGCGCCTGCGCGCGCGAGGTGGAGAAGCCGAGACGGTAGCAGACGTTGTCGAGCCGCCGTTCGAGCAGTTGCAGCAGCGTCTCGCCCGTGATGCCGCGCGTGCGGTCGGCCGTCTCGAAGTAGCGCCGGAACTGGTTCTCCAGCACCCCGTAGATGCGCTTCACCTTCTGCTTCTCGCGCAACTGCAGGCCGTAGCCGGCAATCTTCTGCTTGCGCGCCTTGCCGTGCTGGCCGGGCGGGGTGTTGCGCTTCTCGATCGCGCACTTCTCGGTGTAGCACCGCTCGCCCTTGAGGAACAGCTTCATCCCTTCCCGCCGGCAGAGGCGGCACACGGGACCGACGTATCGTGCCATTGCCCTGAAATCCTTTCAGCCGTGACCTAGACGCGGCGCCGCTTCGACGGGCGGCACCCGTTGTGCGGAATCGGCGTGACGTCGCGGATCGACTTCACGTCGATGCCGACCGTCTGCAGCGCGCGGACCGCCGACTCGCGCCCGGCGCCCGGCCCCTTCACCCGCACCTCCGCGGTGCGCATGCCGACGGCCTTCGCGGCGTTGCCCGCCGAGAGCGCCGCCTGCGTCGCCGCGAACGGCGTCCCCTTGCGCGATCCCTTGAAGCCCACCGCCCCGGCGCTGGACCACGCCACGACGTTGCCCTCGGCGTCGGAGATCGTCACGCTCGTGTTGTTGAACGAGGCGTGCACGTAGACCACCCCGTGGTGGACCACCTTCTTCTCGCCGCGCTTCTTGAAGACCTTCTTCTTGCCGGCTTTCTGTTCGCCAGCGCCCTGCGCTTCGCTCTTGGCCATCGTTCTGCTTCCCTAGGTCGTCTTCTTCTTCGCGACCGCGCCCTTGCGCGGGCCCTTCCGCGTGCGCGCGTTGGTGCGCGTCCGCTGGCCGCGCACCGGAAGGCTGCGGCGGTGCCGCAGGCCGCGGTAGCAGCCGATCTCCATGAGGCGCTTGACGTTCATGGAGATCTCCTTCCGGAGATCGCCCTCCACACGCCCCTGGTCCTCGATCACCCGGCTGATCTTCCGGACGTCGTCTTCGGTCAGGTCCTTCACGCGCACGTCGGGGCTCACGCCGGCCTCGGCGAGGATGCCCGTGGCGCGCGTGCGCCCGATCCCGAAGATGTAGGTCAGCCCGATCTCGATCCGCTTCGTCCGCGGTAGGTCGACGCCTGCGATTCGTGCCATCTCTCTGGTTCCCCGTCCTGCCGGGCGGCCGTCGGGCCGGCGGCGGGCGCGAGCCGTTGCTCCCGGCCCTGGCCCTCCACCGCGTACGTGCCTAGCCCTGCCGCTGCTTGTGCTTCGCGTTGGTGCAAATCACGCGGACGACGCCCCGGCGCCGCACCACCTTGCACTTGTCGCACATCCGCTTGACCGACGCTCTGACCTTCATCGTTCCGTCCTCATCCGCCCGGCACGCGCCTGACGAGGCGCCCGCGGCCGGGATCCCGGGGCGAGATCTCCACCTCGACCCGTTCGCCCACCAGCACCCGCACGTAGTTGCGCCGCGGGTCCGCGGCCAGGTGCGCCACCACGTGGCGTCCCGGGCCAATCTCCACCTTCGCCAGTGCCCGCGGCAACAACTCGACGACCACGCCGCCGACCGTCACCGCGCCATGTCCGGCCACGCCGCGTCCGCTCAGGCGCCGGCGGCCACCCGCCAGCCCGCGTCGCGCATCGTCCGCGATCGCGTCAGCACGTCCGCGCCCTCGCGCGTCACCGCCACGGTGTGCTCGAAGTGCGCCGACCACGACCCGTCGCGCGTCACCGCGGTCCAGCCGTCCTCGAGCACCTTCACCGCCGGGCGGCCGGCGTTCACCATCGGTTCGATGGCGAGCACCATGCCCTCCTGCAGCCGCGGACCGCGGCCGGCCGGGCCGTAGTTGGGCACCTGCGGCTCCTCGTGCAGCGCCGTGCCCACCCCGTGGCCCACGAACTCGCGCACCACCGAGAACCCGAACTGCTCCACCCAGGCCTGCACCGCGTGGCCGATGTCCGACACGCGCCCGCCAACCCTCACCGCGGCGATGCCGCGCTCCAGCGACTCGCGCGTCACACGCAGCAGCAACTGGACGTCTTCGCCCACGCACCCCACCGCGAAGGTGGCCGCGCAGTCGCCGTAGTAACCGTCCAGCTTCACGCCGATGTCCACCGACACGATGTCGCCCTCGCGCAGCACCGTCTTCTTCGACGGGATGCCGTGGACGACCTGGTGGTTGACCGACGTGCAGAGCGTCGCGGGAAACCCGCGGTAGCCCTTGAACGCCGGCTCGGCTCCGGCGGCGCGCACCCACGCCTCGGCCGCGCGATCGAGGTCGAGCGTCGTGACGCCGGGCGCAACCAGCGCACCCAGCCGCTCGAGGACGTCGGCCACCAGTTCGTTGGCCAGGCGCATCCGCTCGACCTCGGCCGGCGACTTGCAGACGATCATCGCGCCCCCCACGCGCCGCCGCGCAGGAACGCCGCCCGCGGCCGGCGTTCGCGCCCCGCGGGCCGTTCGGCCGGCGCCGCTTTCCCGGCACCCGGGGCCCCGAGGACGATCGCGCGCAGTGGCATCGGCTCCCGGTCCGTCGTTCAGCCGCGGCGCCCGCGGATCCGCGTCTTCTTCATGAACCCGTCGTAGTGCCGCATGATCAGCTGCGACTCCACCTGGTTCACCGTGTCCATCGCGACGCCGACGATGATGAGCAGCGACGTGCCGCCGAAGTAGAACGTCACGCCGAGCCCTTCGGTGACGAACCGGGGCAGCACCGCGTCGAGCTGCTCGCCGATGAAGGGAATCGGCGCCACCTTGAACCCGGTGATCAGGAACTCGGGCAGGATCGCGATGATGGCGAGGTAGACCGCCCCGACCAGCGTGATCCGCGCCAGGATCGAGTCGATGTACTCGGCCGTCCGCTTGCCAGGCCGGATCCCCGGAATGAATCCGCCGTACTTCCGCATGTTGTCGGCCACGTCGTCCGGGTTGAAGATGATGGCCGTGTAGAAGTAGGCGAAGAAGATGATGCCCGCCACGTAGAGCAGGTTGTAGAGCGGCATGCCCCAGGCCAGTTGCCGCACCACCGCGTCGCCCCACGATCCCGAGGCGAACGCCCCGGCGAAGGTCGCCGGCAGCGCCAGCAGCGAGCTGGCGAAGATCACCGGGATCACGCCGCCGGTGTTCACCTTCAGCGGGATGTGGGTGCTCGACCCGCCGTACTGCCGGCGGCCGACCACGCGCTTGGCGTACTGCACCGTCACGCGCCGGTGCCCGCGCTCGATGAAGACCACCGCCGCGATCACGAGCGCGAACACCACGAGCAGGATGAGCAGGCGCAGCGGACCGATCTGGCCGGTCCGCATCATGTCGAGCGTGCTCAGCACCGCACGGGGCAGGCCGACGACGATGCCGGCGTAGATGATGAGCGACATCCCGTTGCCGATGCCACGTTCGGTGATCTGCTCGCCCAGCCACATGATGAAACAGGTCCCGGTGGTGAGCGTGAGCACCACCATGAACCGGAATCCCCAGCCGGGGTCGTAGACCAGCGGCAGCCCGCCGGCGATGTTGGTCTGACGCTCGAGGAAGACCGCGATGCCCAGCGCCTGGACGATGCTGAGGCCGATCGTCCCGTACCGCGTGTACTGCGTGATCTTCCGTCGTCCCAGCTCGCCTTCCTTCGACAGCCGCTCCAGGTACGGCCAGACCACCGTCAGCAGCTGGAGGATGATCGACGCGCTGATGTAGGGCATGATGCCCAGCGCGAAGATGGTCACGCGCGACAGGCTCCCGCCGGTGAACATGTCGTAGAGGCCGAACATGGTGTTGCGGGTCTGCTCGGCCAGCAACGCCAGCGCCTCGGTGTTCACCCCCGGCGTCGGGATGTGGTTGCCGATGCGGTAGACCCCCAGCAACCCCAGCGTGAACAGCATGCGGTTGCGCAGGTCGGGAATCGCGAAGATGTTCTTCAGGCTCTCGAGCATGGGCTCCCCGGGCTCACGCCTCGGCGGGCGTCGCCGTCAGGGCCTCCGCCGTTCCGCCGGCCGCCGCGATCTTCCGGACCGCCGACGCGCTGAACTTGTGCACCTGCACGGTGAGCGCCTTGTCGAGCTCGCCGCGCCCCAGCACCTTCACGGGCAGCGCCGCCGGCACCAGGCCGCGCTCGCGCAGGCCATCGACGGTCACCACCGCGCCCGCCTCGAACCGCTCGGCGAGCTCGTCGAGGTTCACCACGGCGAACTCGACCCGGAAGGGGTTGATGAACCCGCGCTTGGGCAGGCGCCGGTGCAGCGGCATCTGGCCGCCCTCGAACCCGCGCTTCCGCTTGTAGCCCGAACGCGACTGCGCGCCCTTGCTGCCGCGCCCGGCCGTCTTGCCGGTGCCCGAACCCGGGCCGCGTCCGACGCGCTTGCGCTTCTTCACCGCCCCGTCAGGCGGACGCAGGTGACTCAGATCCATGGTGGCTCACTCCTCGACGCGGACCAGGTGCCGCACCTTGTGCAGCATGCCCCGCATGGCCGGATGATCCAGCACCTCGACCGTGTGGTGCATCCGGCGCAGGCCGAGGCTCTGCACCACCTTGGCCTGGGAGGCGTTGTAGCCGATCGGGCTCTTGACGAGCGTCACCCGCAGGCGACGGCCGTCGGCGGTCTGCTTCTCGCTCATGATTGCGTGCCTAGGAAACGGTGGCGGCCAGCTCTTCGAGCGTCTTGCCGCGCAGCCGCGCCACGTTGACCGGGTCCTTCAGCGCCGTCAGCCCGGCGAAGGTCGCCCGCACGACGTTGTGCGGGTTGGCCGAGCCGAGCGACTTGGTCAGGACGTTCTGGATGCCGGCCGATTCCACCACCGCGCGGACGGCGCCGCCCGCGATGATCCCGGTGCCTTCCGGGGCTGGCTTCAGCAGCACGCTGCCCGCGCCGTAGCGCCCGACGATCGGGTGCGGCACGGAGGTGCCCTGCAGCGGGACCCGGATCAGCGCCTTCTTGGCGGCCTCGATGCCCTTCTTGATCGCGGAGGGCACCTCCTTGGCCTTGCCCACGCCGAAGCCGACGTGGCCATGGCCGTCGCCCACCACGACGAGCGCGCTGAAGCTGAGGTTCTTGCCGCCCTTGACGACCTTGGTCACGCGGTTGATGGACACCACGGTGTCCTTCAGGTCGAGCTGTGACGGGTCGATCTTCTCGCGGATGTCGTTCATACCTGGTTCCCGACGCGGCCGGCGCTCGCAGCACCAGCCCGCCTCCCTTAAAACTGCAGCCCCGCCTCGCGCGCCGCCTCGGCGACCGCGCGCACCCGTCCGTGATAGAGGAAGCCCCCGCGATCGAACACCACCGCGGTGATGCCCTTCGCCTTCAACCGCTCGGCCACCACCTGGCCGACCACGGCGGCACCGGCCCGGCTGTTGCCGCGCACGCCGTCGCCGAACCGCGCCTTCACGTCGGGCTCGACGCTGGAGGCCGAGGCCACGGTCGCCCCTGCCAGGTCGTCGATCACCTGCGCGTAGATGTGCGCCTGGCTGCGGAACACCGCGAGCCGTGGCCGCGCGGCCGTCCCCTGCATCCGCTTGCGCTGCCGGAGGTGAATGCGTTCCCGCCGGTCCTGCTTGGTCTCGATCTTCATCGTCGGTCTCGATCTTCCCTCGCCGCCGCGGGTGCCATGCGCGGGGCGTCTCGGGGAAACTGGGCCCGCTACCGGGCGCCGGTCTTGCCGGCCTTCTTCTTCAGGATCTCGCCGGTGTAGCGCACGCCCTTCTGCTTGTAGGGATCCGGCTTGCGCATCCGGCGGATGTTGGCCGACACCTGTCCCACGAGCTGCTTGTCGATGCCGGTCACGGTGACGTGCGTGTTCTTCTCGACCGCGATGTCGATCCCCGCCGGGATCCGATACACGATCGGGTGCGAGTAGCCGAGGGCGAAGTGCACCTCGCGCCCCTTCACCTCGGCACGGTAGCCGACGCCGACGATGTCGAGCTCGCGCTTGAACCCGTCGGAGACGCCGGCCACGGCGTTGGCGACGAGGCTGCGCGCCAGCCCGTGGAACTTCGCCAGCGCCTTGTCTTCGCGTTCCGGCCGCGCCACCAGGTGTCCGTCCTCCAGGGCGAAGAGGATGCCGGCGGGCACGGGCTGCGTCAGGCTGCCCTTGGGGCCCTTCACCTCGACGGCCGCGCCGGCCACCTTGACGGTGACGCCCCTGGGCACGGGAATCGGTTTCTTGCCAATACGGGACATATCAGTCTCTCGTCGCGGGCCGGGGTGCGCGCGGCGGCGGCCGGAGTCGACCAGCCGCCGCGGCCGTCACCGCGTCACTGTCCTACCAGACGTTACACAGCACCTCGCCGCCGACGCCGACCCTGGCGGCGTCGCGGCCGGTCATCACGCCGCGCGAGGTGGTCAGGATGCTCGTGCCGAGCCCCCCGAGGACCACGGGCACCGACTGGCGCTCGCAGTAGACGCGGCGGCCCGGGGTGCTGACGCGCTGCAGTCCGGTGATGACGCGCTCGCCGCGCGGTCCGTACTTCAGGGCGATGCGGATCACCTTGCGCGCGAACCCGCGCGGCGTGGGCGACTCCACGAGCCTGAAGCCCTGGATGTACCCTTCGCGTTCGAGGATCCTCGCGATCTCGATCTTGAGCGTGCTCGCGGGCACGTCCACGCGGGTGTGCCGCGCGACGGTGGCGTTGCGGATGCGCGTCAGCATGTCCGCGATCGGGTCGGTCATTGTTCGTCTCTCGGGCGTTCGTGTCTCGCGTGCAGCGGGCGTGGCCGGACCGGCGGGCCCGGCGCGGGCCCGGCGCCTACCAGCTGCTCTTCACCACACCGGCCAGGTCGCCCGTGAGGGCGAGCTGGCGGAAGCACAGGCGACAGAGCTTGAACTTGCGGAGCACCGAGCGCGGGCGGCCGCACCGCCGGCAGCGGTTGCGCGCGCGGGTGGCGTACTTCGGCGTCTTCTCTTCCCTGGCGATCTTCGCGGTGGTGGCCATGTCAATTCGTCCTGAACGGCATGCCCATCAGCTGCAGCAGCTTGCGGGCTTCCTCGTCGGTCTTCGCGGTGGTCACGACGGAGATGTTCATGCCGCGCGCCTTGTCCACCTTCATGTAGTCGATTTCGGGGAACAGGAGCTGATCGCGCAGGCCGAGCGTGTAGTTGCCGCGGCCGTCGAAGCCCCGGGGCGACACGCCCTTGAAGTCGCGCACGCGCGGCAGCGCCGTCGAGATGAGGCGGTCGAGGAACTCGTACATCCGCGCGCCGCGCAGCGTGACCATGGCGCCGATCGGCATGCCCTCGCGGACCTTGAAGGCGGCAATCGACTTCCGGGCGCGGGTCGTCACCGCCTTCTGGCCGGTGATCCGGCCGAGGTCTTCCACCCCGCTGTCGACGATCTTCGCGTTCTGCGTCGCCTCGCCGAGGCCCATGTTGACGACGACCTTCTCGATCTTCGGGACGGCCATCGGGTTGGTGTAGCCGAACTCCTTGCGGAGTGCCGGCACCACGTCCTTCACGTAGCGATCCTTGAGGCGGCTCATTTGCTGTCCACCACCGCGCCGCTCTTGCGGGCCACCCGCACCTTGCGGCCGTCTTCGAGGAACCTGGCGCCCACCCGCGTGGGCGCGCCCGACTCGGGGTCCACCAGCATCACGTTGCTGGCGTGGATCGAGCCCTCGCGCTCGACGATTCCGCCCCGTACGTTCTTCTGCGGGTTGGGCCGGGTGTGGCGCTTGATCGTCGCCACGCCCTCCACCACCACGCGGTCCTTCCCGGGCAGCACCCGCAGCACCCGCCCGCGCTTGCCCTTGTCGCGGCCGGCGATCACCTGCACCTGGTCGTTCTTACGGATACGCATCGCGGTTGGCTCCCTCGCCGTTCCCTACAGCACTTCCGGGGCGAGCGAGATGATCTTCATGAACCGGCGTTCGCGCAGTTCGCGGGCGACGGGGCCGAACACGCGCGTGCCGATCGGTTCGTGCTGGTCGTTGATGAGCACCGCCGCGTTGCGGTCGAACCGGATGTAGCTGCCGTCCTTCCGGCGCTGCTCCTTCCGCGTCCGCACGATCACGGCCTTGACGACCTGGCCCTTCTTCACGTTGGCGTCGGGCGTGGCTTCCTTCACCGACGCCGTGACGATGTCGCCCAGCCGCGCGTAGCGCCCGGTGGACCCGCCAATCGGGTTGATGACGGCGATCTTGCGCGCGCCCGAGTTGTCGGCCACGTCGAGGATCGATCGCATCTGGATCATGTCTGTTCTCCGTGCGCGCGCCCGGGGCCCGCGGCCCCGCGCGCTCCAGCGCTAGATCGCCGGCGCCTTCTCGAGGATGCGCGTCACCGTGAAGCGCTTGCGCGCGCTCAGCGGCCGGCTCTCGACAATGGCGACCGTGTCGCCCGCCTTCGCGGCATTGCCTTCGTTGTGCGCCATGAATCGCGTGGTCTTCCGCTGGGTCTTCCCGTAGACCCCGTGACGCACCTGGCGCTCGACCGCGACGACGACGCTCTGCTGCATCCGGTCGCTGACGACCCTTCCGACGAGTTCGGTCTTCGGCATTGGACGGCTACTCTTCTTCTCGGCTGCGCGGCCGCGCCCTACCGGGCATCCTTCTGCCGCAGCACCGTCTTGATGCGCGCCAGGTCCCGGCGCGTCGTCCGCAACTTGGTCGGGGCGTCGAGCTGTCCCATCGACTTCTGGATCCGCATGCGGAAGAGCGATTCCTCGAGCGCGCGCACCTGCTCGCGCAGTTCGTCCGCCGACTGCTCCCTCAGTTCCGCCGCCTTCATGACGCCTGCTCCTGCGCGAACCTGGTCGCGAACTTGGTCTTGATCGGCAGCTTGGCCGCCGCCAGCGTCATCGCGCGCCGGGCCTGCCGCTCGTCGATCCCCTCCATCTCGAAGAGGATGCGGCCAGGCCGGATCACCGCCACCCACTGCTCGGGCGCGCCCTTGCCCTTGCCCATGCGCGTTTCCTGCGGCTTCTTCGTGATGGGCTTGTCGGGGAAGACCCGCACCCAGATCTTGCCGCCGCGCTTGATGAAGCGCGTCATGGCGACGCGCGCCGCCTCGATCTGCCGGTCCGTCAGCCAGCAGCACTCCATGGCCTTGAGCCCGAAGTCGCCGAACGACACGTCGGACCCGCGCCACGCCTTGCCGGCCATCCGGCCGCGCTGCTGCTTGCGGTATTTGACCTTCTTCGGCATCAACATGATGCGTGTTCCTCAGCCGTTCGCGCGATCACGCGCGCGCGGGCCGCCGCGGCGCCCGCTCACGGAATTCCTCGTCGCGTCCGGTCCGCGGCACCAGGCGCTCGCCCTTGTAGAGCCACACCTTCACGCCAATCTGGCCGTAGGTGGTGTTGGCCTCCGCGAACCCGTAGTCGATGTCGGCGCGCAGCGTCTGCAGCGGCAACTGCCCGTGCAGATACCACTCCGACCGCGCGATCTCGGCGCCGTTGAGCCGGCCCGACACCCGCACCTTGATCCCGCGGGCCCCGAACCGCAGCGCCGATTCCACCGCCTTGCGCATCGCGCGCCGGAACGCGACCCGCTTCTCGAGCTGCATCGCCACCGATTCGCTGATCAGCTGCGCGTCGAGCTCCGGCTTCTGGATCTCGTTGATGTTGATGAAGACGTCACGGCTGGTCCGCTTCTGCAGCTCGCCCTTCAGCTTGTCGACCTCCGTCCCCTTCCGCCCGATGATGATGCCGGGACGCGAGGTGTGGATGTCGATCTTCAGCTTGTTGGCCGCACGCTCGATCTCGATCCTCGAGACCCCCGCATGGCTGAAGCGCTTCTTCAGAGCTTCGCGCAGCGTGATGTCCTCGTGCAGCAGCTTCGCGTAATCGCGATCGGCGTACCAGCGCGACCGCCACGTCTTGTTGTAGCCGAGCCGGAACCCGTAGGGATGAACCTTCTGGCCCATGAATCGATGTCCTTCGTGCCCCGCAGGGCGCTCTCCCACACGCCGGCGCGCGCGCCGCGCCGCTACTTCTCCGCCGGCGTCTTCACGCCCGCGCGCCGACCCGGCGCCGGCGGCCGCGCCGCCGGACGCTCCGCCACCTGAACCGTGAGGTGCGCCGTCCGCTTCACCACGCGGAACGCCCGCCCCATCGGCGCCGGCCGGACCCGCTTCTGGCTCGGCCCCTGCCCGGCGTGGCACCCCTTCACGAACAGGCGCTCCGGATCGCCGCCGAAGCCGTCCTGCTGCTGCGCGTTGGCCACCGCCGACCGCAGCACCTTCTCGATGTCGCGCGCCACGGCCTTGCGCGAGTACTTCAACGCCGCCAGCGCCTGATCGACGCGACGCCCGCGGATCAGGTCGAGCACGAGGCCCGCCTTCTGCGCCGAGGTGCGCACGAACTTCGCCGTCGCCCGTGCCTCGATCATGGCTAGCCTCCCGCCTTGGCCACCGACGCCGCCTTGTCGGTCTTCGACGTGTGGCCCTTGAAGGTCCGCGTGAGCGCGAACTCCCCGAGCTTGTGGCCCACCATGTTCTCGGTGACGTAGACCGGGATGAACTTCTTCCCGTTGTGCACCGCGATCGTGTGGCCCACCATTTCGGGTATCACGGTCGATCGGCGCGACCACGTCTTGATCACCCTCTTGTCACCGGCACGGTTCATCGTCTCCACCTTCTCGAGCAGGGGGAGATCCACGAACGGGCCCTTCTTCAGCGATCTGCTCATACTCGTTGCCTGACGCTGGTGGGTGGTCGAGTGCGCCGGAACCCGCACCGGGCGCGCGCCACCGTCCTACTTCTGCCGCCGCGACACGATGAGGCGGTCGGTCGACTTGTTGTTCCGCGTCTTGTAGCCCTTGGTCGGCACGCCCCACGGCGTCACCGGGTGCCGGCCGCCCGAGGTCCGTCCCTCGCCGCCGCCCAGCGGGTGATCCACCGGGTTCATCGCCACGCCGCGCACGTGCGGCCGCCGGCCGAGCCACCGGCTCCGGCCCGCCTTCCCGATCGACACGTTCTCGTGATCGACGTTGCCGACCTGGCCCACCGTGGCGTAGCACTCCACGTTCACCAGCCGGATCTCGCTCGACGGCATCTTCACCGTCGCGTAGGCGCCTTCCCTGGCCACCAGCTGCACGGCCGCGCCGGCGCTGCGCGCCATCTGGCCGCCGCGCCCCGGCTTGAGCTCCACGTTGTGGATCATGGTCCCCAGCGGGATGCTCCTCAACGGCAGCGCGTTGCCCGGCAGGATGTCGACCTTCTCACCGGCGACGATCGTGTGCCCCACCTTCAGGCCCACCGGGTGCAGGATGTAGCGCTTCTCGCCGTCGGCGTAGGTCACCAGGGCGATCCGCGCCGATCGGTTGGGGTCGTATTCGATGGTGGACACCTTCGCCGGGATGTCGCGCTTGTCGCGCTTGAAATCGATCACCCGGTAGGCACGCTTGTGGCCGCCTCCGCGCCACCACGACGTCAGCTGGCCGGTGCCGTTGCGCCCGCCCGACTTGCGCAGCGGCTCCACCAGCGGCTTGTACGGGTCGGTCGTCGTGATGTCGTCGAAGGTCTGCACCGTCTGGAAACGGCGTCCCGGCGACGTCGGCTTGTACGAGCGAATGGGCATGACTGAGAACCCTTCCCTACGCGCCTTCCACGAAATCCGGGACCTTCTCGCCGTCGCGGAGCCGGACGTAGGCCTTCTTCCAGTCGGATCGCCGGCCGGCGAACCGGCCCTGGCGCTTCACCTTGCCGTGCGCGATCGAGGTGCGCACCTCGGCCACCTTCGCGCCAAACAGCTTCTCCACCGCCTGGCGGACCTGCACCTTCGTCGCGTCGCGCGACACCTGGAACACCAGCGTGCTCGCGGTCTCGCGCAGCCCAACCGTCTTCTCGGTGACGATCGGGCGCCGGATGATCTCGGTCAGCTTCATGACGCCAGCGCCTCCTGCAGCCGCTCGACGGCCGCCCGCGTCGCGATCACCCGCTGCGCGTCGATCACGTCGCGCGCCGTCACGAGCGACGACGGCCGGATCTCGACGCCCTCGATGTTGCGGGCCGACAGCGTGAACTTCTCGTCGGGCGTGACGTCGATGACCAGCGTCTTGCGGGCCATCCCCAGCGCCGCGAGCATCGTCACCGCGCGCCTGGTCTTCACCTCGTCGAGCGCCAGCGCGTCGACGATCGTCACCTGCCCGTCGCGCACCTTCTGCGTGAGCGCGGCGCGCAGCGCGCCGCGCACCACTTTCTTCGGCAGCGCGTACCCGTAGTCGCGCGGCTGCGGCCCGAACACGGTGCCGCCCTTCCGCCAGAGCGGGTTGCGGATCTCGCCGACCCGCGCGCGGCCGGTGCCCTTCTGCCGCCAGGGCTTCCTGCCGCTGCCGCTCACCTCCGCCCGGTTCTTCGTGGCGTGCGTGCCGCGGCGCCGCGCCGCCTGCTCCTGGCGCACCTGCTGCCAGATGAGATCGGTCTTCACGCGGCCGCCAAACACCTCTTCGCGCAGGTCGAGCGAACCGACCTTCTCGTTCTGCGCGTTGACGACGTCGAGTGTCATAAGTCGTGTCCCCGGCGGTCCCGACCGGCGCACGCCGATCCTCCGCCGCTGGCCGGGCGAATCGCCGGCCCCTACTTCCTGCCCTTCTTCGGCTTCTCGACCTGCGGCTTCGGCTCCGGCTTCGGCGCCACGGCCTTGCGGATGGTCACGTAGGCCCCGGTCGCCCCGGGCACCGCGCCCTTGACCAGCAGCAGGTGGTTCTCGACGTCCACCTTCACCACGCGCAGGTTCCGCACCGTCACGCGCTCGGACCCCATGTGCCCCGCCGCGCCCAGGCCCTTGATCACCCGCGAGGGGTAGGACGAGGCGCCGATCGAGCCCGGCGCCCGGTGGAACATCGATCCGTGCGTCGCGCGGCCGCCCCCGAAGTTGTGCCGCTTCATGACGCCCTGGAACCCGTGGCCCTTGCTCGTCGCGACGACGTCCACGCGCTCGCCGTCCTTGAACACCGAGGCGAGCACCTGGTCGCCCGCCTTCAGCGCCTCGCCTCCGGGCGTCACGCGAACCTCGCGGCGCACACGGGTCGGCGGCACCCCGGCCTTCCGGTAGTGGCCTGCGGTCGCCTTGTTGGCCTTCGCGGGCTTCTCTTCGACCAGACCCAGTTGCACGGCCTCGTAGCCGTCGGTCTGGGTCGCCTTCGCCTGGACGACGACGCAGGGTCCCGCCTTGAGCACGGTCACGGGCGTGACCACGCCGTCGGCGCCGAACACCTGCGTCATGCCGACCTTCCTGCCGATGATTCCAGTCACCATTGGTGCGTCTCTCGAGAGCCGCGCGTCGCGCCCGGCGCCCTACTTGTGATCCTTGCCGAACGCCTTGATCTCCACGTCGACGCCCGCCGGCAGGTCGAGCTTCATGAGCGCGTCCACGGTCTGCGGCGTGGGCTCGAAGATGTCGATCAGACGCTTGTGGGTGCGGATCTCGAACTGCTCACGCGACTTCTTGTCGACGTGCGGCGAACGGTTCACCGTCCACTTGTTCTTCTCGGTCGGCAGCGGGATGGGCCCCGCCAGCCGGGCCCCCGTCCGCTTGGCCGTCTCGACGATCTCGCCGGTGGACTGGTCGAGCACGCGCGAGTCGTAGGCCTTGAGCCGAATCCGGATCTTGTCGCTGAATGTCGTGGACATGGGTTCCTTCGCCGCCCCGGCCGCTGGGCCGGTGTCGGCGCCTCGTCGTGCGCTAGGCCAGAATCTCGGTGATCGTGCCGGCGCCCACCGTCCGCCCGCCC
>JBDIBB010000034.1:0-35434 GCA_039812685.1 Vicinamibacteraceae bacterium | reverse complement strand
GGCCGGTCGCGCCGCGGCGCGGGCGCGGTATTCTGCTGCGGACTCGCGGCCGGACCCCGCCGGCGCCAGCACACGGAGATCGCATGCGACGCCTGATCACCCTCCTCGTCGTGCTCGTTCCGTTCGCTCACGCGCCGGCCGGCGCGCAGCCGGCCGGCGAGGCCGTCCTCAGCGCGCTCGACGCCAGGGCCCGCGACTACGAGCGCGTGGCGCGGCAGATCTGGGAGTTCGCCGAGCTGGGCTACCAGGAGGTGCGCAGCAGCGCGCTGCTCCAGGAGCAGATGCGCGCGGCCGGGTTCCGTGTGGAGGCGGACGTCGCCGGGATTCCCACGGCGTTCGTCGCCACGTGGGGCAGTGGCGCGCCGGTGATCGGGTTCGTCGGCGAGTTCGACGCGCTGCCGGGCCTCTCGCAGGACGCCGTGCCCACGCGCGCGCCGCTGGTGTCGGGCGGCGCGGGCCACGGCTGCGGGCATCACCTGCTGGGCACGGCCGCGGCGGCGGCGGCCATCGCGGTGAAGGACTGGCTCGCCGCGCGCGGCGGATCGGGCACCATCAGGTTCTTCGGCGCTCCGGCCGAGGAAGGCGGGGGAGGGAAGGTGTACATGATCCGCGCCGGCCTCTTCCGCGACGTCGACGTGGCGATCACCTGGCATCCGGGCGACGCCAACCAGGTGACGCGTGCGACGAGCCTGGCCAACGTCGCCGCGAAGTTCCGGTTCTGCGGGGTGAGCGCGCACGCGGCGGCCGCGCCCGAGCAGGGGCGATCGGCACTCGACGGCGTCGAGGCGATGGACGCGATGGTGAACCTGATGCGCGAGCACGTGCCGTCGGAGACGCGCATTCACTACGTGATCACGAACGGCGGCCGTGCGCCCAACGTCGTGCCCGACTTCGCCGAGGTCTACTACTACGCGCGCCACTCCGACATGCGCGTGCTCGACGGCATCTGGGAACGGATCCGGAACGCGGCGAAGGGCGCCGCGCTGGGAACCGGCACCGAGGTGGAGGAAGAGATCATCAACGCCGTCTACAACACCCTGCCGAACGACACGCTGGCCGATGTCATGCAACGATCGCTCGACCGCGTCGGCGGCTTCTCCTACACCGGCGAGGAAGAACGGTTCGCGGCCGGGATCCGGCCGACGCTGGCGGGCGCCGCGACCGTCGTGGGAACGCAGGAGCGGATCTCGCCGCCGTCGACGGGCGTGGCCAGCATCTCCACGGACGTCGGCGACGTGAGCTGGGTGGTGCCCACCGTGCAGCTCAGCGCCGCGGTCTGGGTGCCCGGCACCCCGGCGCACAGCTGGCAGGCGGTGGCGGCCGGCGGCATGTCGATTGGTGGCAAGGGAATGATGGTGGCCGCCAAGGCGATGGCGCTCACCGGCATTCACCTGCTGGAGACGCCTTCCGACATTGCCAGGGCGAAGGCCGAACTGGCGACGCGTGTCGGTGACTTCAAGTACAAGCCGCAGGTCGGCGATCGCAAGCCGCCGCTCGACTACCGCAAGTAGCGGCACGGGGAGGCGGGGACGGGTCGCCTGCGAGCCGGCCGGGCCCGGCGCTATACTCTCTCGCCATGCGCAGAAGCCTGATCGCCGTCACCGTCGTTCTCGGCCTCGCCCTCCCCTGGTCGTCCGCGCTGGCGCAGCCGCGCGGCGGACAGCGCCCCGACGCTCCGCAGCAGACCGTCCAGCCGCCGGCGGCTGGCGCGCCGGCCGCGGCGCGCGAAGTGGCGCCGGCCTTGGAACGGCCGCCCTCACAGACCAGCCACTCGATCAGGATCGACGGGCGCGACATCAAGTACACCGCGACCGTGGGGACGCTGCCGATCCGGCTCGACGATGGCAAGGTCTCGGCCAGGATGTTCTTCGTGGCCTACACGAAGGACGGCGAAGACCCGAAGACGCGGCCGGTGTCCTTCCTCTACAACGGCGGGCCCGGCTCGGCGAGCGTCTGGCTCCACATGGGGTCGTTCGCGCCGAAGAAGGCGGTGATGGGCGACGAGGGCTTCCAGCCGGCGCCGCCATACCAGCTCGTCGACAACGAGTATTCGCTGATCGACGTCTCCGACGTCGTCTTCGTCGACGCCATCAGCACCGGCTTCAGCCGGGTCACCGAGGGCGTGAACCCCGCGCAGTTCCACGGCCAGGAGGGTGACATCCGCGCCTTCGGCGAGTTCATCGCCGAGTACCTGAAGACCTACAGCCGGTGGCCATCGCCGAAGTTCCTGATTGGCGAGAGCTACGGGACCATCCGGTCGGCCGGCCTCGCCCCGGAACTGCAGTCGCGTCACGGCATCGAACTGAACGGGATCGTGCTGGTGTCGGCGCTGCTCACCTACCAGACGCTGTCACCGGCGCCCAACAACGACGTCGCGTACGCGGTGCAGATCGAGACGTTTGCGGCCACGGCCTGGTACCACAAGAAGCTGGCGGCCGACCTGCAGCAGAAGACCCTCAAACAGGTCGTGGACGAGGCGCGCGTATTCGCCTTCGGCGACTACCTGCTGGCGCTCGCGAAGGGAAACACGCTCGACGAGGCGGGCCGCAAGGCCATGGCCGGCAGGCTGGCGCGGTACACGGGGCTGTCGGAGCAGTTCATCATCGCGGCGAACCTGCGCGTCGATTCGGGCCGGTTCCGCAAGGAGCTGCTGCGTGACCGCCGCCTGGTCGTCGGCCGGCTCGACGGGAGGTTCACCGCGCTCGACCTGGATGCCGCCGGCGAACGGCAGGAGTTCGATCCCTCGAACACGGCGCTGGCGGGGCCCTACGTGGCGATGTTCCAGGACTACGTCCGGACCGTGCTGAAGTGGGAGACCGACCTGCACTACCCGACCTCGGGCGGCGTCCGTCCGTGGACCTACGTGCAGAACAATTACATGGACATGACCGACCCGCTGCGGCAGGCGATGGCGAAGAACCCGTTCCTCCGGGTCTTCGTCGCCTGTGGCTACTACGACATGGCCACCTATGTCGGCGGTGCGGAATTCAACCTGTGGCATCTCGCCTATGACAGGCAGATCACCGACCGCGTGTCGTTCGGGTACTACGAGGCCGGGCACATGATGTACATCCGGCCGTCGGCACACAAGGCGCTCAAGCAGGACGTCGCGGCGTTCATCCGCGCGGCGCTGCCGGCGCGCTGATCCGCCGCTCGCCGGGGCGTGTCGCACGGGCCGGCGCGCCGCACGCCCCGCGGCCCGCAGGCTTCACGGCGTCACAGATTGCGTGTTGCCAGGATCTCTCTCGCGGGCGCGCGATCGCCGTTGCAGCTGATGCGGCGCGGGGCATCCAGGAACCGCACGGCGTAGCCGAGGGATCGGTACAACGCCTCGATGCGGGCGGTCCCCTGGTTCACCAGCACGACAGGTCCCTCGTGCGTGGCCAGGAAGCGTGCCGTGCGCTGCTGATCGGCCCACGAGAACCCGCCCTGCGCGTAGGCGGTGAACTCGACGTCGTACGGCGGGTCGGCGTAGACGAAGTCGTCGGGCCGCAGCGCCACCGATTCGACGTCGACGGCCGAGAACAGCCAGCCCGCGAAGGCATCGGCAAACCCCGTGAAGCTCTCGGCGTAGGTGATGGTCTGGTACCGGCCGAAGGGCACGTTGAAGGCGCCCTCGCGGTTGAACCGGCAGAGACCGTTGTAGCCCGTCCGGTTCAGGTAGTAGAAGAGGGCGGCCGCCTCCGGCGTCTCGCCCTCCCCGGCCCGCAGCAGGGCGTTGAAGCGCTCGCGGTTCCGGTAGAACACCGTCTCGTCGTTCACGGTCGGGACGGTGATGCGCAGGCCGCGTCCGAGCCAGCGGTAGAAGTTGATCAGGTGGGGGTTCGCGTCGTTCAGCAGCGCGCGTTCCGGCCGCAGGCCGAGCGCCACCGCCAGCCCGCCGCAGAACGGCTCCACCAGCCTCCGGTGGGCGTGCGGTTTCCAGAGGGGCTCGAGACGCGGCACCTGCCAGCGCTTGCCGCCGGCCCACTTCAACGGCGGGGTCAGGGCGCGGGGACGGGACGCGGTCGGGGCTGGCATGCGCGTGCCGTCCCAGTGTAGTCGAGCGCGAACGATCAGGGCGACCGGCGCCGCCTGCGCGCCGGTCGCGCGCCCGAGCCAGGTGCAAGACCAGAGGGCAGTGCGCGGGGCCGGACGATCTCGCGGGAGGCGGGCGATGCCGGACCGGTCGCAACGCGCGCGGGATCGCCCGGCCCGGCGCGAACCGTCGCGACACCGCTGGCCTGAAGAGGTTGTGTGGTGCGGAAGCGGGGATTTGAACCCCGACGACCTTGCGGTCACTAGCTCCTGAGCGTGGACAGTTTGACGGCCCATCGAAGCCGACCCCAGAAAACCGGGGTCGGCTTTCACGTTCCAGGACCACCCCAACGGCCGTTGGGAGCCGTTCACGGTCCTGTTGGAATGCGGTGCTTGCACAGAGCTTGCGCATTCGCGCCGCGTGACACCGGGCGAGTTTGCGCGGCAAGTGGGTGTTCCCACACCACATTGATCATATCGTTGCGGCACGCGAAGGTCTTTGCTACCGTGATCGCATCCCGGCGTTGACGGCGGCCGGGGCCCACCGAGCTTGACCGGTCCGCGCGAGGCGCGTGGACTCCTCCCAGACGACGACGATGGCGGCGACGACCCGGCAACGGTCTGCCTTGGGGAGGTTCGCGTGTCGGATGGTCGGTTCCTTGGCGTGCGCGACGTGGTGGCCCGGGCTCAGATCCACCGCGTCACGATCTGGCGCTGGATGCGCGCGGGACTTCTCCCACCGCCCCGCACGCGCGGTCGCGTGAACCTGTGGCCCGCCGAGGCCGTTGACGCGGCCATCACCCACGCCACCCGCCGTCGCCGGCGTTCCCCTCGCCCTGTCGATCCGCACGCGTCTGCGCTCGCGCGGACCCGCCAGCGGGCGGGCCTGACCCAAGCCACGGTCGCGGCCATGCTCGGCGTCGGCAGTGCGGACGTCTCCTCGTGGGAGACGGGCCGCCATCGTCCGGGCCGCCGGTATCGGCGGGCCCTCGCCAGTTTGCTCGGCGCGCCCGAGGCCGTGCTGTTTCCCGACACGGACGGTGCGCGATGAGGTTCCCCATCCTCCGTCGCCGACACCTGGACGCGTCCCAGCGGGCCATGATCGCTGGGCAGATCGCGAACCTCCAGCACGGGCAGAAGAAGGCCGATGTGGCAGATACCGCAATTGCGGTATCTCAGGCCGAGGCCGCCGCCCTGCTCAAGGTCAGCGTCGATGCGGTGCAGAGGGCGCAGGCCGTGGCGGCCGAGGGCACGCCGGAACTGAAGGTGGCTGTCGTCAACGGCACCATCAGCGTGAGCGCGGCGAGAGAGTTGCTGATGCTGCCCGCCGAACAGCAGCAGACGCTGGCGAAGCAACCGACGGTCGCGAAGAAGGTGGCGGCCGCGCGGCGCACGGCCCACAGGCGGCGGGGAGTGACCGCCGTCGAGCCCGTCGCCCCCACCCCGGTCTGGAGCGCGCCCCCGAGTACCACCACGTACTACAGCATCGAGAACCGCCTCGCGCGCGTGCTCGAGGACGTGCCCGAGTCGGAGTGGACCACGGCGGTCTGGGACACGGCGTGCCTTCTGGCGCGCCAGAGCCAGAAGGCCAAGGCCGAAGCGGCGGCGTCCCGCGAAGCGATCGTTCTGAGAGAGGTGCAGGCCGCTGGCCGGGCTGGGGTGACACGCCGCACGCTGGCCACACGCCTCGCTTGGCACCACGGGGCGCTTGAGGCGCCGCTGAATGCCCTGGTGCTCCGAGAGAAGGTCATCCAGGTGTCGGGCGACGCCGGCCAGCGGAACGCGAAGTACGCGTTCGCGGGCGAGGTGACGCGATGAGCGACACGCTGCCGACCGTGCCCGCCTCGCCGTGGTGGACTGTCGAACAGGTCGCCGCTTACTGGCAGTGCGGGATCAAGACCGTCTATCGGGCCATCAGGGAAGACAAGCTCAAGGCGGTTCGCATCAACTCGCGCCGTGACCTCCGCGTGCACCGCGACGAAGCAGACGCGGCCTTGCTGCGGTCGATGGCGTCCCGCGAGGTGAGGCGATGAGCGGCCCTCGGCTGCCCTTCGGCAAGCACAAGGGCGAGTCCCTGGACGCGGTGTCGAGTGACTACCTCACGTGGGCGCACAGCATCACGAAGGCCGCGTGGCTCCGGAAGGCCATCGAAGATGAGTTGACGCGGCGCGGCTGGGCCGTCACGCGCACGACGCCCGACCCGGAGCGGCAGCCGTGACCGTCGCCGACGTGCTCGCGCACTTCCCCGGCCCGCGCGTGCGCAGCGGCGCGACCACGAAGGTCACGTGCCCGTGCCACGCGGACCAGACCCCCAGCCTCGCCATCGCGAAGGGCGAGCACGGCGGCGTCGTGATGACGTGCCACGCGGGCTGCGCGACGGAAACCGTGGTCGCCGCGGTCGGGCTCACGATGGCGGACCTGATGAACGGCAACGGGGCATCACGGCCCGTCGAAGTCGCCCGCTACCCGTATCGCGACGAGCACGGGGCGCTGCTGTACGAGAAGGTGCGACTGGAGCCCAAGCGGTTCTACATCGCGCCCGCCAACGGCGCGAAGACGTTGGACGGCGTGCGTCGGGTCATCTATCGACTTGATGCCCTCGCCGAAGAACCCCGCGTGTTCGTCGCTGAAGGCGAGAAGGACGTTGACCGGCTGTGGGCCCTGCACATCCCGGCCACGTGCAACGACAGCGGGGCGAGTGAGGGCGGCAAGGCGCCGAAGTGGCGCGACGAGTACAGCCGGCAGTTGACGGCGGCCGGGTGTACGTCGGTGGTCATCGTGCCCGACGAAGACGCGCCCGGCCTCGCGCATGCTGACGCGGTCGCGCGGAGTTGTCACGCCGCGGGACTCACGGTGCGCGTGGTGCGGCTGCCCGGGCTCGCGCCCGACAGCAAACAGGACACGGCCGACTGGCTGGACGCGGGCCACGACGCGCACGAGCTGCTCGCCCTCGCGGACGCGGCGCCGGAGTGGTCGCCCGACGCGGACGCCACGACCGCGCCCGGAGCGTCGGACTGGCGGTTGCTGTCCTTCGCAGAGTTGTTACAGCAACCGGACCCGGCGTGGCTCGTGGACGGCATCCTGCCCGCCCGTGGCTTGGCGGTACTCTACGGGCCGTCTGGGGCCGCGAAGACGACGTGCATCGCCGGGGTGTTGGGCAGCATCGCGACCGGGCGCCCGTGGTTCGGCCGCAGCATCCTGACCCCGGGCGCGTGTCTCTACGTCGCCGCCGAAGACGTCGCCGGGTTCAAGGTGCGGCTCCGGGCGTGGACCGTCGACGCGGGCGTGCCCGACGTCGCCGTGTGGACGTTCCCGCAGGCCGTGAGCCTGTTGGAGCCGGCGGCCGTCGAACGCTTCCTCACGCTGGTTCGGGGCCAGCAGACGTGGCGGGCCGTCGTCTTCGACACCTACGCGGCCAGCATCGAAGGCGGGCAAGAGAACAGCGGCGAGGTGTCACAAGTCGCTGCTGGACTCGCACGCCGGGTCGGGGACGCGCTGTCCTGCCTCGCGGGCATCGTGCACCACAGCAACGCCCAAGGCACCCGCGAACGCGGCCACACGGGCCTGCGCGGGTCCGCCGACACCATGATCAGCCTCGCGCCCGTGGACGACACCATCGAGGTGGACTGCTCCAAGCAACGGAACGGCCCCCCGTTCCCGCGCTTCCACCTGCGGCTCCGCCCGCAGCCGGCCGGCGGGTGCATCCTCGTGCCCGCCACGAGTGGCCACATCGACGGACCGTTGACCACGGGCCAACGCAAAGCCCTCGACACCCTGCGCCAGAGTTTCGGGCACGGCGGCGCCACCAAGACGGAGTGGGCCAAAGCCTGCCCGGACATCGCCGACCGCACCTTCTACCGCATCGCCGAAAACCTCCAAGCCCGCGGACGGGTGCAGCAACGCGGGGCGCGGTTCTATGCCCTCGCCGACGGAGCCGACGATGTGGACTGAGCCACTGCCAAACCGCGTTGGCAGTAACGCCTTGGCACTGCCACGCCCTGCCACGCCTACTGCCACGGTTCACGCAGTAGAACCGGCCACTGCCATCAACTGCCAACTCACTGCCAGCTACTGCCTGCCAAAACACACACTATGTGTGTGGCAGGTTGGCAGTAACGGAGCCGCCATGCCGCCCACGTCCCCTGTCGCGACCCGGACCCGACGCTCCACTGATGCGGCCCGGGCGTGGTCCGTCGAAGCCCCCGCGTTCCTCGCCGTGCTCGGCGACCCCGACCCGACACGCCCCCTCATCGTCACCGAAGCGGGCGGCGCGTACGGCCCGGCCACCCTCACCGTCACGGTCAACGGCTCGCCCCCACGCGCCATCTTCGTGCTGGCCCGCGTGCTGTGTAGTCACGTCGTCGGCTGGCGCCTCCGCCCCAGTGACCACACGCCCCGCTGCGTCTACAGCACGTTCCGCACCGGACGCCGTCCGCTGGCTCGTCGCGATGTGCCGCTGTGGACCGCCCTGCTGGACGTGCTGCGAGCCTGCCACCTGACCCGCTGGGCCACGGACGTGCCGCTCCCCGCCGAAGACCTCGCGAGGCCCCGATGAGTGACCAGCCCACCCTCGCCAACGTGCCCTCGGACCTGGACCTGGACCCAGTGGTCGCCGATGCCCTCGACTTTCGGCCGGACCCCCACGCACTTGCCCCGGGGGCAAGTGCTCAGGCGGCAGAACAGGCCGGAATTCCGGGTTCTGGCCCGAATGTGCAAGCCGGGTGTGCAAGCGGAGGCGGAGAACACGTCACGGTGGTCCCTTCGGAGCCGCCGGACGGGCCCGACCCGTTGCCGCAACGTGACGGCAAGGGCCACTTCGTGAAGGGCAACACGCTGGGCGCGGCGACGTTGTGGCAGCCCGGCAACCTCGCGCAGTTGCGCACCGGGTTCCGCATGCTCGACCGCGACGACAAGCTGCCGCCGGAGTTTCAGCATCTCGTCGCCGATGTGGCCGACTTCGTGGCGGGCTGTCTCGTGGACGAAGGCGACCCGCACGATGTACCCACGCGACGGCGCGCGTTGCTCGACTACCGGGCGCGTCTCCATCGCCGCATCCTCCAAGTGGATGCCCTCATCGAAGGGCGCGGCATCGCCGACCGTCGCGGCAAGCTGCGGCTCGCGTGGCTCCAGCGGTTGGAAGGACTCATCACGACGGCACAGCGGCTCGACATAGCGCTTGGGCTCGCGCGGCGCAGCAAGCCGGTCGACACGCTGGACAGCATCGCGCGGTCCATCGCCGCCAGTCGCACTGAGCGGCCCGCAGAGGCGACGACGTCACCGGACGATGCGGACATCGCGCCGGCGAGTGAACGCGTCCCCACGGCCCGCGCAGCCGTCACGCCGGAGGCGTCGTGACGCCGCTGTCCGGGTTGACCATCGTGGACGCGTTGACGTCGCCGCAGTTGTTCGGCGGGTTGCCGGCGTTCCGCAGCCTGACCACCTGGCGCACCTGGCTCGTCGCGTTGAAGGCCCTGTACGGGTTGCCGCTCGACGACGGCGAGGCCCGCACGTTCTGTCGGTGCACCGGGCGCAGCCGGTATCAGCCCCGACCGGGCGGGTTCCCGGAAGCCGCGTTCATCGTCGGCCGGCAGGCGGGCAAGAGCCGCATCGTGGGGTTGCTCTCGGCGTATGAAGCGATGCGGGCGCCACGGGAGCCGGACGGGACCGAAACGTACGTGCTCAGCGTGGCGCAGGACCAACGGGCCGCGATGCGGAGTCTGTTCCGCTACAGCACGGCGCCCTTCGACCGGCTGCCGGTGCTCCGCGCACTGGTCACGGGCCGGCGGGCCGATGCGTGGACGCTCGACACCGGCACGGTGCTCGCCGCGATGCCGTGCAAGTCGGAGTCGGTGCGTGGGCTGCGCGCGCGGTTCATCGCGTGCGACGAGTTGGCGTACTTCCGCTCGTCGGAGAACCTGCCGGCGGACGTGGAAATGCTGCGCGCGTGTCGGCCGTGCTTGGCGACCACAGGCGGCAAGCTCGTCACGTTGTCGAGCCCGGCGGGTGCGACCGGAGCGTTGTGGGACTTGCACCGGGCGCACTTCGGCCGCGATGACAGCGACGTGCTCGTGTGGGTCGCCAGTGCGCCGGACATGAACCCGACGCTGCCGCGCGACTACCTCGACCGGATGCGGGCGTCGGACCCGGACGCCTACCGCAGTGAAGTGCTCGCCGAGTTTCGGCAAGGCGTGTCGTCGCTGTTCGACCCGGCGGCGCTTGACGCCGTGGTCCTGTCGGGCGTGCGTGAGCGGCTGCCGGAGACGGGTCGGCCGTACGTCGCCTTCGTGGATGCGTCGGGCGGACGGCATGACCGTTTTGCCGTGGCGGTCGCGAGTGCAGACCCGGACGGCCGTGCTGTGCTGGACGCGGTGTGGACGTGGTCCCCGCCCTTTGACCCGTTGGCCGTGGTGCGCGAGGTGTGCGACCGCCTGCGGCCCTACCGCGTGGGCACCGTCACGGGCGACCGCTACGGGAGCGGGTTTGTCACGGAGGCGTTCACGGCGGGCGGGCTGCGGTACCTCGCGAGCGACCGGGACCGCAGCCGCGTCTACCTCGACACGTTGCCGCTGGTGAACGCCGGGCAAGTGCGGCTGTTGGACCGGCCGGACCTCTTGCGTGAACTGCGGGGCTTGGAACGGCGCGTGACGCGGAACGGCCGCGAGTCGGTGGACCACGTGCGCGGGTCGCACGACGACGCCGCCAACGCCGCGTGTGGGGCCGTGGTGCTGGCGCGTGCGCTCGTGGCCCCGACGCGGACGGGCATGTTCGACGTCTTCACGGGCCGTCCGGTTGAGCCGTGGTGGCCGACCGACGAATACGACCATCCTGACCTGTTCCAGTGACCACCGAAAGGACGGACCGATGTCGAATGTGAGCACGCCGCGAACGCAGTACCGCGCGATGGCCCAGCGGTGGGTCCGGTGTCGCGATGTCATCGCCGGCGACGCCGTGGTGAAGATGAAGCCGCGCGACTACCTGCCGTGTCCGAGCGGCATGGACCGCGCGACGTTCGCGGCCTATGCGGCGCGGCCGAGTCTGTTCCCGGCCGCGGGGCGCACCGTCGCCGCGTTGACCGGCGTGCTGACGCAGCGGGCCCCGTCGGTGGTCGGGATAGACGACGGGCTGCGGGCGCAGTTGGCGGACCTCACGGGGGCGGACGGCAGTCTCGGGGACGTGCTGGCGTGGCTCGTGCGGGACCTGCTCACGGTGGGGCGGGCCGCGGTGTTGGTGGACTTGCCCAGCCACGACGGCTACGCCTCGCCCTACTGGGTGCCCCTCGTCGCGGAGTCGCTGATCAACTGGCGCACGGGGCCGGTCGGCGATGACCCGTCCGCGTTGGTGCAAGCCGTCATCCGGGAGGACACCACGGTCCAGACGCCGGACGGCTTCGGGCACCAGCCCGTGACGCGGTATCGGGAACTGGCGCTCATCGACGGCGAGTATCGCGTCCGGGTCTGGGCGCCGTCGGACGTGACGCTGGTGCGCGACACGAGCCGCACGCCGTACCTCGCGGGCGAGTGGATCGTGCCGACGCGACGCGGGACCCCGTTGCCGTTCCTGCCGCTGGTCATCGTCGGACCGCGGGGGCTGAGTCCTGACGTGGACAGCCCGCCCTTGGAAGACCTCGTGTCGCTGGTGCTCTCGCACTTCGCGAACGCGGCCGACTTGGAACATGGGCTGCACTACACGTCGCTGCCGACGCCGTGGGTGTCGGGCCTGGCGGACCCGAAGCAGAAGCTCCGCATCGGGCCGTCGGTCTGTTGGGTGTTGGAGAAGGACGGCAAGGCCGGGATGGTCGAGTTCAGTGGCGCGGGCTTGGGGGCGATCCGCGAGACGATGGCGATGAAAGAGCAGGCGATGGCCATCGCGGGCTCGCGGTTGTTGCTGGAAGCGCCGAGTGCGGCCGCCAGCGAGACGGCGACGAGCGCGAAGCTTCGCCACGCCTCCGAAGTGGCGAGTCTGCGCACCATCGCGGACGCGACGAGCCAAGCGTTGACGGCCGCGCTGCGCCTGCACGCGTGGTGGGAGGGCAGCGACACGGACCTGCCGACGGACGTGCGCGTGGACCTGCCGCGGGACTTCTTTGTGCCCGGCGCGACGGCGGAGGAAGTGAAGACGCTGCTGTTGCTGCTCCAGAGCCAGAGCATCAGTTACGAGACGTTCTACTTCAGGCTCGCGCGTGGCGGCTGGGTGCGCGAGCACGTCACGGCCGACGAGGAACGCGCGGACATCGCGACGGATGACGCGCTGACGCCCGATCCGGCCGTGTGACGACACCCATTCCGACACGAGAGGACGAATGATGATCACGTTGAATTCCAAGACGAACGTTGGGGCGCTCATCGACGCGTTCGAGCAAGGCAGCGGCACGTTGGCGCGTCTGGCTGAGCACGAGCGCGCACGCATCGTCCGCGACTTGCGCGCGTTGCAGGACCTCGCTGATGCGCCGCGCCAGACGGCGAGTGCGGCGGTCGCGTCGAAGGAACACACGCGAAAGGGCCTCGCCAAGATCACGGCCGATGCGCTGCGCACCGCGAAGGCGGCCCGCGAGCCACACGCCGCAGCCATCGCGAAGCTGGAGGCCGACCGGCTGGCGTTGCGCGCCCGCGAGATGGCGACGCCGAAGGGCGACGGCTCGTTGGCCGAACTGCTCGCTGAACGCGAGATCCGGGACGAACTGCGCCGCGTCGCCCCGGACCCGATTCAAGTCTTCCCGATCTACTTGGCGGCGCTCTCGCGGAACGACCACGCGACCGCGCGGGCCATGGAGAACTCGCCGCCGTCGTTCCCGTTGCTGACGGAGGACCAGCGGGCGCAAGGCGACTTCATCAAGTTGCAGAAGTCGCCGCGTCTGGACGAGGTGTTGACGGCGGACGCCATCGCCTACGTCTACCGGTCCACGCTGGCTGCCGTGGACGAGGAACTGGCGGCCGTGGCGAGCGACTACGGCGTCAAGGACGAGGACTGAGCGGCCCGTGCGCCTCGGAGGACCGACCGTGAGTACCACAGCAACCGAGGGTGCCGGGCTGACGATCCGGTGTCGCCTGTGCCACAAGGACTTCACGTTCGAGGCGGAGGACCAGCAGCGGTACGCCGCGCGGGGCTGGTCGGCCCCCGTGCATTGCTGGCCCTGCCGGCAGTGGCGACGGGCGCCGCGCGCCACACGTGGCCCGGCCCCTGGGGGCACCAGCCGGGCGTGTTCGTCGTGCGGCATGCCGTTCACGTGGACGCGTGCCAAGGCGCACCGGGCCGCGTCACAGGGCTTCGCGGCGCCGCGGACGTGCCCGTCCTGTCGGGCGCGACGGGCGCTCATCGCGGCCGCGCACGCCTGCCGTGAGCGGTTGATCTTGACGGGCGCGACGGACCTGGACGACGCCATCGGAGACGCGCTGGCGAGCCGGTCGCCGGACCGGGTCCGCGCGGCGCACGCGTTGCTGACGCAGTGGCAGCAGGAGCAGGTCCGATGACCTGCCAAGGGGTTCCTCACGGACGACGTGGAGGCGGCCCGTGATCCCCGATGACCCCGACGTGGGCGAGCCCGCCGCGGCCCCGGCGCCGTGCTGGACGCAGCGGGTGGCGTGCGCGGTGTTGGCGAGTGCGTTCCACGACCTCAGCCTGCGGTCGCCGTATTGGCGCGACCACGCCGCGCACTTCCTGCTGAACGACCGCTCGCCGGACCTGCGGTTCTGGGCCACGTGTGCGGGCCTGGACGCGCGGGCCGTGTCGCAGGCGGCTCGGGCCCGCCTCGGAAAGGAGTCGAGATGAAGAACCAGCACGATGTGTTGACGCTCGCCGACGCCATCGAACCCGGACTCGCGCGAGCGATCCTCGTGGGCCTGCGGGCCGCTCAGTCCCGCGTGACCCTCGACTCCCTGGCCGCGGCCCTGGCGCGGGACCAGCGGGCCGCCCTTGCGCTCCTGGCGCCCCTCGCGCAGGACTTCGCTGACGCCCGGGCCCTCGTCGCGGACACGTTCACGGACGCCGCCACGTCGGCGCTTCATGACCTGGAGCGTCCGTGATGGCGAAGACGAAGGCGACCGTCATCACGTCGTTCAGCGCGCGCTTGCCGTTCGCGGAGCAGGCGGCCGACCAGCACGCCGCCGAGATGGTCACGGCCATCACGGCCGAGACGCGTGATGCCCTGCGCGTGCTCGTGCGCCGGGCCATCGCCGAAGGGATCCCGCCCCGTGACCTCGCCCGGCTGGTGCGTGACGTGGTGGGGTTGTCCACGCCGCAAGCACTCGCCGCGCTGGCGTACCGCGAGAGTCTGACCAGCGTGGGCCTGTCGCCTGACCTGGTCGAGACGCGGACGGCGCGCTACGCCGCGAAGCTGCGCCGGCAGCGGGCCGTGATGATCGCGCGCACCGAAGTGATGAGGGCGTTGAACGCGGGTCAGGATGCCGGGTGGGCCCACGCGCAACAGGCCGGGCTGCTCGGGCCGTCGGCGCGGCGGGTCTGGATGACGAACCCGAAGGCGTGCAAGGCGTGCGACGCGCTGCACGGCAAGACGGCGCCGGTCGGCGAGCCCTTCGACGGCGGCATCCGCCGTCCGCCTCGGCACCCGTCGTGCCGCTGCACGCTGGGCCTCGACCCGGGCTGAGTCACGGTTCAGGCCGAGACACTCACGTTGTCGCGCCGCCGCGACGATGCCACGGTTCAGGCCGAGAAACCTACGTCTGTCCCGCCGGCGGGACAGAGGTCAGGCGGGGAGATTCTACTGGGATTGACGGCGGGTGTAGATTCGGAGTGCCGGTCGTGTTGGAAGCACGGCCGGCACCCCTGACCCCGTCGCAGGTAGACGCTGCGGACGTGGCTGCCGAATTCTCGCACGGGCCCTCACGTGCGGCCAGCCCTTCCCCGCGACACCTGCGGCGCTTCCGAGATGGAGGCGACATGGCAGACCCCGAGGCCCGCACACGACGGCTGAAGGACGGGCGCGAAATCCGCCTCGCCCGTCACGACGGCGTGGCCAAACGTTGTTCGTGCAAGCACCAGACCCGGTGTAAGCACGGCTGGTTCTTCAGCGTGATGGTGGGCGGCGTCCACCATCGCATCGCGGCGTCCAAGGTCGCGAAGCTCCCGCGCGGCGCGACGATGGGCCGCACCGAGGCGGACCGCTACTTCACGGCGTGGAAAGCCGACCTCGTGGACGCGCACCACAACCCGCGCCCCGAACCCGAACCGCTGCCCGCCACGGTGCCCGTGCGGACCGTCGGCGACGTGCTGGGCGAGTACGAGCGCGTCTTCGTGAACGTGCCCTCGCGACGGCCAGACGCGACGACGGACATGCTGTGGCTGACGAAGTGGTGGCGGACCCGGCTGGCGGACCGGCCGCTGCCCGACGTGACCGCGGCCGACGTGCGGGCCTTCATCGACGAGCGGCACACGCGGAAGGACGTGAAGGGCGCGAAGGGCGGACGCGTCACGTCCAACCGGCTGTTGGGGCGGCTGCGCCACTTCTACAACTGGAGCATCGAGCGCGGCTACGTCGCGACCAGCCCGTTTCAGGTGCAGCCGGGACAGCCCAAGCTGCGCATCGTGAAGCAGGGGATCGAAGCCGGCCGCACCCGGCGTCTCCGGCCGGGCGAGGAAGCGAAGCTGATGGAGGCCGCGCCCGGCGACCTGAAGGTGATCATGGTCGCCCTGTTGGACACGGCCATGCGTATCGGCGAGTTGACCGCGCTGACGTTCGGGGACGTGGACCTGACGCGGGGCACGTTGACCGTCCGGCCGGAGACGGCGAAGACGGCGACGGGTCGTGAAGTGCCGATGACCGCTCGCGTCCGGGCCATCATCGAAGCCCGGCTGACCGGTCCGAACGGGAAGCCGCAGCCGCCCTCCGCCTTCGTGTTCGGCAACGTGGTCGGGGAGCGGGTCCACCCGGACGCCGTCCGTCGCGTCTGGGAGTCCACGTGCGCGCGGGTCGGGGTCGTGGACCTGCACCTGCACGACCTCAGACGGGAAGGCGCCAGCCGCCTTCACGAAGTCGGGGTCGCCCTCCACACCGTCAGCAAGTGGCTCGGCCACTCCACAGTGGTGCAGACGAACGTCTATCTCGCAAGCACGGCGGACCGCCTGCACGACGCCGTGAAGATGTTGGAAGCGGCTCGCGCAGCGGCCAGCACGAAGGGTACGAAGGGCACGACGGACACGCCCCCGGCTTGCACACAGCTTGCACATTCGCCCGACGCGCCCACCGACGACACCACGGGCCACGCCCCCGCATCAGGCGAGCAGCTGCGAATTCATTAGGGTTTTGTTTGGTGCGGAAGCGGGGACTTGAACCCCGACCCGGTTGCCCGGACTAGCTCCTGAGGCTAGCGCGTCTGCCAGTTCCGCCACTTCCGCACGGGAGCGCGCATCACGCGCCGGCAGGACCACGGAGTATACCGGAAACCTTCGCCCCGCGTCGAGCCGGTGGCGGGCCGCAGCCCTGTATACTCCGATCGGTGCGTCCTGCTCCAGGCCGCATCGCTCCCCGGGAGGCATGCGTGGCTGCTCGCCGCGGCGTCTGGATCGTCTTCTTCCTGATCGGCTTCGCGTTGCTGGTTTCCGCCGGCGCGATGGCGACGCTCTACCTCGCCGTCGCGCGCCCGGTGCCCGTGCCCAGCGGCTCCACCCTCG
The DNA here is from genome assembly GCA_039812685.1 of Vicinamibacteraceae bacterium. Lineage (GTDB taxonomy): Bacteria > Acidobacteriota > Vicinamibacteria > Vicinamibacterales > JAFNAJ01 > JBDIBB01. The sequence continues at coordinate 18,793 of JBDIBB010000034.1, read as the reverse complement.
TGCTGACGCTGCAGGGCAGCCTCCCGGAGACGCCGCCACGCAGCTTCGGTTTTCTCGGCGGCAGCACCCCGACGCTGCGCGACACCGTCGCCGCCATCCGCCGCGCCCGCACCGACGCCCGCATCAAGGGACTGCTCATCGTCACCGACGCGGCGCCGGCGTTCTGGGCGCAGGCGCAGGAGCTGCGCGACGCGATCCTCGACTTCCGAGCCTCGAAGAAGCCAGCCGTCGCCTATCTCACGTACGGCGGCGACGCCGAGTATTACGTCGCCACGGCCTGCGAGAAGATCTTCGTCCTGCCCACCAGCAGCGTGGCCCTCGACGGCCTCACCTGGTACGAGCTCTTCCTCCGCGGCACGTTCGACAAGCTCGGCGTCGTGCCCGACATGCTGCACGTGGGCCAGTACAAGACCGCGGTGAACCTCTTCACCGAGAAGGGCTTCACCGACTCGCACCGCGAGATGGCGAAGTCGCTCAACGACGAGGCGTTCGCCCAACTCGTGGAAGGCATGGCCTCGGCCCGCGGAAAGACGCCCGCGGAGGTGCGCGCGCTCATCGACGAGGGCCCGTTCCTCGCCGACGAGGCGGTGCGCGTGGGCCTGGTCGACGGCCTCGCCTACCCGGACGAACTCGAATCGCTGGCCGGGGTGAAGGTGACCGAACCCGACATCATCGATCCGGGCCAGTACATGAAGCCGGCGGCCGGCTTCGGCCGTCGCGCCCGGGTGGCCGTGCTGCACATCAACGGCACCATCGCCGGCGGCCGCAGCGGCGAGGGCGCGGACGGCAGCCAGGTGGCCGGCGCCGCCTCGATCGTCGACTCGCTGCAGCGCATCCGCAAGGACTCGTCGCTGAAGGCGCTGGTGGTGCGGATCGACAGCCCGGGTGGTTCGACGATCGCCTCCGACCTGATCTGGCGCGAGCTCACCATCACGAAGAAGAAGCTGCCGATCGTGGTGTCGATGGGCGACCTCGCCGCCTCGGGCGGCTACTACGTCGCCACGCCCGCCGCCACGATCGTCGCGCAGCCGGGGACGCTCACGGGGTCGATCGGCATCTACACGGGGAAGTTCGCCATCGGCGGCGCGCTCGAGAAGGTGGGCGCCGCCGTCGACGGCGTGTCGCAGGGCCGCATGGCGGAGATGAACTCGCCGGTGCGCCCCTTCTCCGACGAGGAACGCGAGCGCATGCAGGAGCAGATTCAGGCCTTCTACGATCACTTCGTGGGTCTGGTCGCCGAGTCGCGCAACCTGTCGCGCGAGCGCGTCGAGGAGCTGGCGCAGGGACGGGTGTGGACCGGACGCCAGGCGAAGGATCGCGGCCTGGTCGACGAGCTCGGCGGCTTCGACCGCGCGCTGGCTCTCGCGAAGAAGGCGGCCGGCATGGACGAGGACGCCGAGGTGGAACTGGTCAACTACCCGCCGCCGCGCGGGTTCTACGAATCGCTGCTCCACCCCTTCGGCAGCGCGGAGGCGCGGCGGCAGGTGCTCAGCGCGTTCCTCTCCGACGAGGAACAGCGCGTGCTGTCGGCCGTCACCGTCCCGATGCGGCTCTTCAAGCGGGGTGAGCCGCTGGCGCTGCTGCCCTTCGCGGTGATTCGCTAGGCGTGCCTGCCTCCCGCAGCGCGATGCCTCGACGGACGTACGCGGGGTGGGTCGCCGCTCCCTTCCTGGTGCTGTGCGCGGCCTGCGGCCAATGGTCTGGCGCACCGGTGAAGACGGTCGAGCCGGCCGCCATCCCGCTCGGTCCGGGCCGCACGGTCACGGTCGCGCGCCTCGCGGAGGACGCCGGGGCGCCCGCGGTCGATGCGTGGGGCGACACAGTCGTGGTCGCCTGGATCGAGGCGTCGGGCGACGGCACGCCCGTCACCGTGAAGAGCGCGACGAGCCGCGACGCCGGCGCGAGCTTCGATGCCCCGGTCATCGTCGGAACGATTCCCGTGGAACACGACGTCGCGCCAGGTGCGCTGCGCGCCGAGGTCGGCGTCGGCGCGGCGGCGCCCGGCACGCAGGCCGGCGCGTCGCAGGTCTGGGTACGGGTGAGCGCCGGTCACGCGCCCGCGACGCGAGCCTGGCGTTCACGCGACGGCGGGCGCGGTTACGTCGAGATCGATTCGCGCGACATGCCTGCCGAAACGGTGTTTCCCGAGCGGTGGGAGCCGATGGCCAGCGAGACCGCGGTGGCACCGGGGACGCTGGCCGTCGCGGCGAGCGGGACGCGGCGGACCGCCGGGATCCAGCATGTGCCGATCCCCACCGCCGCCGTGGGCGACCCGGTTGCCACCGTCGATGACCACGGCGCGCTGGCGCTGCTGTGGCGCGAGCGGGCCGGCGCCGGCCGCATCTCGCTGGTCGTCAGGCGCGCGTGGGTGGACTGGAACATCACGGGCGGTGCCGCGCCGGGCTTCGATGCGGCATACACGCTGGCCACCGTCGCCGAGAGCCCCCGACGGCCGGCGCTCACGCGAGTCCCCGGCGGCATCGTCGTGGCGTGGATCGATCCGGAGGCAGAGGAATCGCCGGGCGTCTTCGCGCGGCGCCTCGGGCTCGACATGACCTGCACGCGCGAGAGCACGCTCGCGCCCCGCTGAGCAGTGGAACGGGGGAGCCGGTTCGCCGGATCCGGCGGGCCGGAACCCGGCGCGTAGGACGCAGAGGGCCGGCCAGCGGAGTCCTGCGGCGCCGGCTACTCCGCCAGCACCTGCCCGACACCCGCCGCGATCGCCTTCGCCTCGTCGCCGTATCGGAACAGGTAACGAATCCGCCCCCGCGGATCGATCAGATAGAGCCGCGACGTGTGATCGACGAGATAACCCATCGCTGAATCCGACGGCTGCTTCTCGTAGTAGGCCGCATACTGCTTGACGATGGGATCGAGCTGCGCCGGCGGCGCGGTCACCGCCACCGCGTTGATGCCGAAGTGCTCGACGTACTCCTTCAGGCGCGGCAGCGTGTCGCGTTCCGGATCCACGCTGACGAACACGGTCTGCAGCCGCTGCTTCTCCGGGCCCAGCAGCTTCTCCACCTCTGCCATCGTCTGCAGGGTGGTGGGGCAGATGTCGGGGCAGTAGGTGTAGCCGAAGAAGAGCAGCACGGCCCTGCCGCGCACGTCGGCAAGCCGGAAGATCCGGCCCGTGTGCGCCGGCAGCTCGAAGTCGCCGCCGAAGTCGAACGTCTGCAGTTCGAGCGCCGGCGGCGTACGGGTCGCCGACGGCAGTGGCCCCGACCCGCAGCCGGCGGCCAGCGCCGCGACGGCCGCCGCGGCGGCCGTCAGCCTCGCTGCGGGCCGCCAGCGGTCCGCTCCCGGTTCCTGAACGCCGGGCCGGGGGCGCGGGCCGGGGGGGCCGCTCGTCAACGCATGCCCCCACCTGCGCGGACCTCGGCGTCCACCTTCAGGGTGGAGCCGTCGGCCAGCGTGAACGTGAACGGTACCGTCTTGCCGGCCTCCAGTGCGCCCGTGAGTTCGAACAGCATCACGTGCAGCCCCCCGGGCTTCAGCTCGATGCGCCCGCTGGCGGGCACCACCAGCTTCTCGACCTTGCGCATCCGCATCTTGCCGTCCTCTTCCCGCATCTCGTGCAGTTCCACCACTCTGGCGGCCGGAGTGGACGCCGAGACGACGGTGAGATCGGCGGCCGAGGTGTTTTCGAGGACGAGGTAGGCGGCCGAGGTGGGACGTGACGCGGGAGCCTCGCGCACCCAGGCCTGGCTGGCCACGAGCGCCGGCGGCGCCTGGGCGCCGGCCGTGAGCGGGACGAGCAGCAGGGTAGCCGCCATCGTCGAGCAGCGTGTGAACATGATGGACCGTCCGGGGAATGGGCCGGGCCCCGCCACACACCGGGGAATCCGGTGGGCCGGCGGCGGCGCGCGAAAGACGCCCTGCGATCGTAGCACCGGTGGCTTCGGCGCTGCGCGTTCACCAGGCCCGGATGGGCTCCGCGCGCGCGGTTCGCGGGCCCGATCCAGGCCGTACGATAGGATGCCCCGACGTGACGTCGCGACAGCTTCCCTCCCTGGCCGCGCTTTCCGCCGTAGTTGGCACGGCCGCGTGGTGTTCTCGCGGCGTTATCGAGGTCGTTGCCGGCAACGCCGACGGGATGCGGCTGGCGCTGCTGGCCCCGCCCGTCACCTGGCTGCCGACCGTGCTGCTCACCCTGGCCGCACTCATCGCGTGGCTGGAGATCATGACTCGCTGGCGCCGCCGGCGGTGGCGCAGTCAGGGAGTGGATGACGTCGCGACGTCGAGCAGCGCCCCTCACGGGCTGCTGGCGCCGCTCTACGCCAGCGCGCTCCTGCTGCTGCCCTGGCTACCCTGGCTGCCCGATCGGGTGCGGCCGCTGCTTCTGCTGACCGCGCCCCTGTCGTTGATGGTCTGGATCGGGTTGCTCGTGCTGGCGCTTCTCGACAGCCTGACCTGGGTCGCTGAGCGTCCGGTCGGCGCCGGCCCGGTGATGCGCCGCCGCCGCATGGCCCCCTGGGCGGTGTTCGTGGCGGGAGCCGTCGGCATCGGTGCCGCCGCCTGGCGCATCACCAGCACGCCGCTGCTGCCGAGCGGTGACGAACCGCACTACCTCGTCATCGCGCAGAGCCTGTGGCGCGACGGCGATCTGCGCATCCAGAACAACCACGATCGCGGCGACTACCGCGAGTACTTCGATCGCGATCTGCAGCCCCACTACCTCACGCGAGGACGCGACGGGGAGGTCTACTCGATTCATCCGATCGGCCTGCCCGTGCTCCTGGCGCCGGTGTATGCCGCGGGCGGCTATCGCCTGGTGGTGCTGGCGCTGGTGCTGACGGGCGCGGGCGCCGCGGCCGGCGCGTGGCGCCTCGCCAGGCGCATCGCCGGCAGCGCCGAGGCCGCCACGCTCGCCTGGCTCGGCATCGCGCTGAGCGTGCCGTTTGTCTTCAACGCCTTCAGCGTCTACCCGGAGGTCGTGGGGAGCCTGCTGGTGGTGTTCGCCTTCGGCACGGGGCTGCCGCGCGACGACGATGGGGGTACGGGCGTGGCGCGCTGGTGGCTGACGGGTCTGGCGCTCGCCGCGCTGCCCTGGCTGGCGTCGAAGTATGTGCTGATGACGGCGGCCCTCGCGGTCGTGGCCGGCGCGCGCGCCGTCTGGCCCATCGCGGCGCCGTCTTCTGGCCCACCCGCCGCCCGCTGGAGGATGGCGTGGCCACGGCTGGCAGGCATCGCGGTGCCCGGGGCGATCGGCGCGGCGGCGTGGTTCGCCTTCTTCCAGTGGATCTGGGGCAGTCCCCTGCCATCGGCGCCCTACGGCGCTCTGCTGCAGACCAGCCCGCGGTATCTCGGTTTCGGTGCGCCAGGCCTGCTCTTCGACCAGGAATACGGCATCGTCACCTACGCGCCGGTGCTGCTCGCCGGGTTCGCCGGACTGTGGTCGATGTGGCGGCACGGCGGCGCGCCGCGGCGCGTCGCGATCGAGATGACGGCGGTCTTCGCGGCGCTGCTGCTCGCGGTGGGCGCGTTCCGGTTGTGGTGGGGCGATGCCTCGCCTGGACGGCCCGTCGCCTCCGGCGTGCTGCTGTGGATGTTGCCCGTCGCGTGGTTTGCGGCCCGCGCGCGCGGCGCCGGCGCGCGCGCCTGGGTGTGGCTGCTGGCCGCGATCGGACCGTCGGTGTGCGTGGTGGCGGTCACGGTGCAGGAGGGGCTGCTGGTCGCCAGCACGCGCGGCGGGCTGTCGCGGATGCTGCAGTGGCTCGGCGGGCCGTACCCCCTGTGGCGCGTCGCGCCGTCCTACATTGCCCAGCACTTCGCGCAGGCGCTGCCGGTGACCGCGCTCTGGCTCGCCGTGGCGGGCGCCGGCGCCTGGTGGGTGATGCGCGAGAAGGGCGAGGACGCACGCGCACGGGCGGCCGGCAGCCTGCGGGCGGCCGTGGCCGCCCCGCTCGTGATCGTGGTGGGCGCCGTCCTGGTGCCCAGGGTCTTTGCGACCATGCCGGATCGGCAGCCGGCGGGTGCCGGCTCGCGGTCGGCGATCCTCGATGCCTACTCGTCCACCAGCCGGCCGCTGGCCGTTCACTACGATCCCTTCGGCGTGGAGCGTGCCGGAGCGGCCCTGTCGCGCGTGCGGCTGATCGCCACGCCCGGCCTGCGCACCGACCCGCAGCCGGTACCGGTGCTGCTGAACATGCGCCTCAGCCTGCCGGCTGGCCGCTACCGGGTGACGATGGCCTTCCAGCCGATCGCGGCCGGCGATCGCGGCGTCGCGCTGCGTCTCGGGCGGATCGGACCGCCGTATGCGCGGTTCGAACTGCCCGGAAGCGGCGGTACGTGGACCGGCGAGTTCGAGTGGCCCGTCGACGCGAACTTCGTCGGGTTCGAGGCCTCGCGCGAGGTGGCCGGCGCGGTGCGGCGGCTGGAGGTGACGCCGCTGTCGGTGGTCGACGCCAACCGGCGCGTCCGCGTGGGCCAGGTGCTCGCCGCGCAGCGGTACCCCGGCGCCGACGTCTTCAGCCACGACGAACTGTCCTGGCTCGAGACCGATGGCGTGTGGACCGCGGCCAGGCGCGTGGCCGCCGTCACCGTGGTGCCGAGAGAGGCGGGGCCCGTCCGCGTGCGCCTGCGCAACGGGCCCAATGCCATCACCGCCGTGCTGTCGGGCGCCGGCTGGACGCGGCGGGTGCCGCTTGCCGCCGACGAGGAGTCGGACGTCGAACTGCCGGCGGTGGACGCGGACGGCGCGCTCGACCTGCGCGTCACCACCGACGGAGGGTTCGTGCCGATCGAGCGCGACCCGGCGGCGCGCGACCGTCGTTTCCTCGGCGTCTTCGTCCGGTTCCCGTGACGGGGGCCCTGTCAGCGGCCTCCACCGGAGGTGACATGGCTGGTCGCTCGATCCAATCCACGGCGCGCGAGGCGGCCGCCGGCATCGAGCAGGGGTGGATGGCCTACGCCGGCGAGTTCCAGCGACTCACACGGCGTGCGCGGGATCACTTCGACGAGCGGAACTGGGCGGGGATCCAGCAGGACAGCACCGCCAGGCTCGGCCTCTACACCGGGGTGCTGGCCGAGGTGATTCGCGATCTGGAGTCGCGGCTCGGCGCGCAGGCGCGCGTGCGCGAGGGCTGGCCCGGCCTGCGGCGCGCCTACTTCGAACGCGTGGCCGGACGTTCCGACGCGGAACTGGCCGAGACGTTCTTCAACTCGGTGACGCGGCGGCTGTTCAACACGGTCGGCGTGGACCACGACATCGAGTTCGTCACCTCCGCCCTGGCCGAGCCTCCCTCGCCGCGGGTGGACCAGTCGGCGGTGACCGTCAGCGTCCCGGCCACCCCGTCGCTGGCCCGCGCCGTGGAGCAGGTGCTCGCGATCGGACGCTGGCGGTCGCCGTTCCGGCGCTTCGAGGGCGACGTGGCGGCGGTGGCCGGAGAACTCTCGGCGACCGCTGCCGGGCACCCCGTCACCGCCCTGGAGTTCGCGCGGACTCCTTTCCTCCGCAACAAGGGCGCGTACCTGGTTGGGCGCCTGCACACGCTGGCTGGCACCGCGCCGGTGGCCATCGCGCTGGTGAACACGCCGTCTGGCGTGGCCGTGGACGCCGTGCTCACCGCCGAAGACGACATCAGCATCGTCTTCAGCTTCTCGCACTCCTACTTCCTCGTGGAGACGGCGTGCCCGTCGGCGCTGGTGGCCTTCCTGCGCGAGCTCATGCCGCGCAAGCCGGTCTCCGAGCTCTATGCCTCGATTGGCCACAACAAGCACGGCAAGACCGAGTTCTACCGCGCGCTGCTGTCGCACCTGGAGGCGACCGACGATCGGTTCGAGATCGCGCCCGGCGCGCGCGGCATGGTGATGGTGGTCTTCACCATGCCGGGCTTCGACGCGGTCTTCAAGATCATCCGCGATCGGTTCGAGCCGCCGAAGACCGCGACGCGCGCCGGCGTGCGCGAGAAGTACGCCTTCGTCTTCGGGCACGACCGCGCCGGACGTCTCGTGGACGCCCAGGAGTTCGAGCACCTGAAATTCGACCGGCGCCGCTTCTCGCCGGCGCTGCTCGACGAGCTCGTCGCGAAGGCCGCCGGTTCGGTGGTCGTCGAGGACCACAGCGTCGCCTTCGAACACGTCTACACGGAGCGCCGGCTCACGCCGCTGGACCTCTACCTCGGGTCGGCGCCGCCTGCGCTCGCGCGCGCCGCCGTGATCGACTACGGGCTGGCCATCCGCGACCTGGCGGCCAGCAACATCTTCCCCGGCGACCTGCTGGTGAAGAACTTCGGCGTGTCGCGGCACGGGCGCGTGATCTTCTACGACTACGACGAGTTGTGCCTGTTGTCGGAGTGCCGCTTCCGCCGGTTGCCGCCGCCGCGCAGCTACGACGACGAGATCTCGGCCGAGCCATGGTTCCACGTCGACGATCGCGACGTCTTCCCCGAGGAACTGCTCACCTTCCTGGGGCTCAGGGGGGGATTGCGTGACCTGTTCGCGCAGGCGCACGCCGATCTGCTGGCGCCCGACTTCTGGATCGCGATGCAGGAAGAGCACCGCGCGGGGCACCTGCCCGACATCTGGCCCTATCCTTCTTCCAGGCGCCTGACGCGGTAGGCGACGCGTCGTGTCGTCGTACGCGCGAAGGGCGGCCCGTCGGCCGCCCTTCGGTGCTGCCTGTGAGGCCGGCGCCTACAGGTTGATCTGCATCATCGAGATGTTGGCCGCGCCGTACTGGTGGCAGTTCACCTCGATGTCGCCCTTGCCCCCCGCCACCTTCTCGAGGTCGGCGTCGCTGAGCTCGCCCTCCTTGGCGATGTGCGGGATCACCACGTAGGTCGTGTCGGCGGTCTCGACGACGGCCTTCACGTTGACGTTGCCGAGGCTCGTCGCGAACTGCTTCTCGATCATCTCCTTCGGGTTCTTGATGAGCGCATCGCGATACTTCGGGTTCTCGGTCGCGAACTTCGCCAGCAGATCCTGCACCTGACCACGCGTCATCTTCTCGGCCATAACCACATCTCTCCTCGCGCCGCCGGGACGGCAGCGCTCATGGGTCGACCAGCAACCGGCAACCGGCCCCCTCGGCCGCCTGACGGTCGCGGGGCGATGCGCACGCGCACCGTTGTCTAGACAGACAACCAGCTGAGCAATTGGAGTGCCACCCGTGCCATACGCGGCCGCGAGCATGATCGCGCGCCAAACCGGCAGATTGTCGTGGCAGACGGGAGAGAGGGTGGCGCGCGATGGAGGCCTGGCTCCAATTGTTGGAGCCAGGCCTCCATATCCGCGCCAGCGGGATCTGCGTGCGCGCCTACGCGACCAGTCGCTGCAGCACCTCGCGGTCGATCGTGATCTTCATGTTCTGCTTCGCCTTGGCGAGGTAGCTGCTGAAGAAGCGCGACCGCCGCTCGTTCAGCAGTTCGGTACGCAGGCTCTCGCGGCCGGCGGCCAGTTGATCGGCCGTCACGTCGCTCCGCTCCACGACGCGCGCGATCACGGCGGCGTTGCGCGTGGTCACCACGTCGCTGGTGGCGCCGGCCGTCAGCGCGAACACCGCATCCTCCAGCGTCTGGCTCGTACCGACCTCGGGCAGTGCCGTGCCGCGCGCCACCAGCTCGGTGCCCTTCACCTCGAGGCCGGCGCCCTTGGCCGCGGCGGTGAAGTCGGCGGCGCCCTTCAGCGTGGCGACGAGGCCGGCCGCCTTCTGGCGCGCGGCATCCAGCGCCTTCCCGGCGATCACGGCTTCGCGCACCTTCTCCTTCACCTCGTCGAGCGACGGCAGCCGCGAGTCCTCGCGGCCCGTCACGGCAAACAGCGCGTACCCCTGCGCCGTGCGCACGGCCTCGCCCGCCTGGCCCACGCTCAACTCGAAGGCGGCCGCGCTGAGCTCCGGCGACGGGCCCAGTCCGGGCACCGGTTCATCGCGGGTGAACGGCGCCGACTCCTGCACCGTCAGGGCATTGGCTGGTGCCACCCGCTCGAGGTCGGCGGTGGTCCGGATCTGGCTCGACAGCCGTGCCGCCAGATCGCTGGCCTGGCTCTGCGCACGCTCCCACTTGATCTGCTCCTCGATCTGGGCGCGGACCTCTTCGAGCGGACGTGCCGTCGCCTCGTGCTTCGCCGTGACCTTGATCACGTGGAATCCGAACGGCGTCTTCACCAGGTCGCTGATTGCGCCAGGTTCGAGCGCGAACGCCACCTGCTCGAATTCGGGCACCATGCGGCCGCGGCTGAAGAAGTCGAGGTCGCCGCCGCGCGCCTTCGAGGCGTCGTCCTCCGAGTACTTGGCCGCCAGCGCGGCGAAGTCGGCGTGGGGCGCCCTCGCCTCGGCCAGGACCTTCTCGGCCAGGGCCCGCACGGCGGCCTCGTCCTTGCCTTCGGTCTTCAGGAGGATGTGGCTGGCGCGCACCTGTTCGGGCGTCGAATACTGCTCGATGTTCTGATCGTAGAACCGCTGGACGTCCTGCGGTGTCACATGCACGCGCTCGCGCATCTGCTGCACGTCGATCACCGCGTACTTCACCCGCCGCTGCTCACCGATCCGGAACTCCTCCTTGTGGCCGTCGAAATAGGTCTGCAGTTCCTGGTCGGTGGCGGTGAGGCCCTCGCGGAACCGGTCGGCGGTGAGCGCCACGAACTGCAGCTTCACCTTCTCGTTCCGGCGCCGGTACTCCTGGTCGACTTCGTGATCGGAAACCGTCACCCACTCGGTGAGCGCCATGCGCAGCTTGTCGAGAACGATGCCGCGCCGGATGTTCTCCTCGAACTCGGTGTGGGTGAGCGGCGGCCGCTGCATCCGCAGCAGCGCCTTGTAGCGGGCCTCGCCGACGAACTGGCCGTTCTCCTGGAAGACGGGCATCGTCACGATGCGCTCGCGCACCTCGGCGTCGCTGGCGCTCAGGCCCTGCCGCTCGGCCTCGGCACTGGCGGCCTCTTCGTCGATGAGCTGCTGCAGAATCTGGCGGTCGATGCCCAGTTGCTTCAGCAGTTGCGCGTTGAGGTTGCCGCCGTAGGCGCTGCGGTACGCCTGCACCTGGGCGTTGTAGACCCTGGTGAAGTCGGCCGCGGTGATGACGCGGTCGCCCACGCGTGCCACGGCGCCGCCCGGCATCGCTCCCGACGTGTCGCGCGTCTGGAGGAAGTCCGGGATGTAGAACACGATGAAGGCGAGCACCACCAGGACCAGACTCCACTTGAGCCAGGTCTTGTGTCGCCGCATGGAGTCGAGCATCGTCATCTGCGTGGCGTCCTTCCGGGGCCCGGATCCGATCGGGCAAACCGCAATGGTATGCGAGCGACGGGAGGCGGGCAAGCACGTGCCCGGGGGCGTGCCACTCCGGCAGCCGGCGCGGCTGGGCCGGCCCGCGAGGCGGCAACCCGCACCCGGTCCCGCATCGAGCCGATGCCGGGCCGGATGGTGCGGGAGAGCACACCCCGTGCCAGTCATTCGCCGCCGTCGTTGCGTGTGCTATAGTGCCCGGGATTCTGTGCGTGCGCCGCACGTGCGCGTTGGAAGCGCGCCGTCCAGACGGTCCCGTCCGGGGCAACGCTGCAGGCCGCGGTGCGTCGTTTCGATAGATGCGGGCGACCCCGTGCGTTGGGTGAGTCGGCCGGGATGTCGCGGGGACGGTCCGCCGGGACCGACGGGTTCACGCGGCAGGTCCCTCACCGGGGTGAGGTGGATGCGCAAGAGGGACGCCGAGGGTGCCGTACTCGATGTCGAAGACGCGTGCCGGGCGGCCCAGCCCGCCAACGCCAGCCCGACGCGCCGCCGCCGGGCGCCCGGCGGCGCGGCGCCGCACGCCTCCGGCCTCCGCTGACCTCGCGGCGCGCCTGCGCTCGCTGCCTTCATCTCCGCCCGAGGACGCCAGCCGGTTGTTCGCGCTGACCCGTGCCGTGTCGGTGCCGCTCGATCCCCAGCAGGTCGCCGAGGCCATTGTCAGCGAGTGCGCCCGCCGCCTGCCAGGCGTCGGGTGGGCGCTGCTGGTCGACGAGTGGGTGGACGTCCCGCGCTGCCTCGCCGTGCGCGGCATTCGCGATGCGGTCCGCGTGGCCATCCAGGCGCTGGCGGCGCGCGTCACCAGACGTGGCGCCGACGCCCTGACGGCCAACCTGGCGGACGAGTTCGCGGGTGCGCCCGCCGGCGCGGCCGTCGGGCTCGCGTTGCCCGTCCGCGGACAGTCGCGCCTGGCGCTGGTGGCCTACCATCGCACGCCCGTGCGCGGCGCGTTCACCCTGCCAGCCGGGGTGCGCCGCCGCCTCACGCAATGGCTCGACGTGGCGCTGCTCACCCTCGACACCCAGCTGCGGCGTGAGCGCGCCGAGGCCCTCTCGGTCACCGACGACCTGACGCAGCTCTACAACGCCCGCTTCCTGGGGCTCGTGCTGCGGCGCGAAGTGAAGCGGACCATCCGCACGCAGCAGCCGCTGTCGCTGCTGTTCCTCGACCTCGACGGCTTCAAGGCCGTCAACGACGCGCACGGTCACCTCGCGGGCAGCCGTGCCCTCGCCGAGGTGGCGCAGGTGCTGCAGGAGTCGGCGCGGGAAACCGATACCGTGGCCCGGTACGGCGGTGACGAGTTCGCCGTCGTGCTGCCGGAAACCGACAGGGAGGGCGCGCGACACGTCGCCGAGCGCCTCCGCGAACGTGTCGCCCGGCACGTCTTCCTGGCGTCCGAGGGACTCGACGTGCGGCTGACGGTGTCGATCGGCATCGCGTTGCTGCCCGGCAGCGCCACGACGGCCGACGGGCTGGTGCAGGCCGCCGACCAGGCGATGTATTGGATCAAGGATCGCGGCAAGGACGGCATCCACGTCGCGGTCGACCCCGGCCAGGCGGGCCGGCGCTAGGAGCGACTCCTCCGTGAACGTCCGATCGCTGTTCTCCCTCTTCTCCAACGACCTCGCCATCGATCTCGGCACCGCCAACACCTGCGTCTACGCGCGCAGCAAGGGCATCGTCGTCAACGAGCCATCGATTGTCGCCATCAACAAGGTGAACGGCCGCATCGAGGCCGTGGGCCGCGAGGCCAAGGAGATGCTCGGGCGCACGCCCGGCAACATCGTGGCCATCAAGCCGATGCGCGACGGCGTCATCGCCGACTTCGAGGTCACCGAGAAGATGCTGGCCTACTTCATCAAGAAGGCCCACAACCGCAACGTCTGGGTGCGGCCGCGCATCGTCATCGGCGTGCCGTCCGAAATCACGCAGGTGGAGAAACGCGCGGTGAAGGACAGCGCCTACCGCGCCAAGGCCAGCGAGGTCTACCTCGTCGAGGAGGCGATGGCCGCCGCCATCGGCGCCGGCATGCCGATCACCGAGCCCTCGGGCAACATGATCGTCGACATCGGTGGCGGCACCACGGACATCGCCGTCATCTCGCTCGCCGGCATCGTCTACAGCAAGGCGGTGCGCGTGGCCGGCAACGAGATGGACGAGGCCATCATCCAGTACATCAAGAAGACCTACAACCTGCTCATCGGCGAGCGCACGGCCGAAGCCATCAAGATGGAGGTGGGCTCGGCCTACCCGCTCGACGAGCACCTGACCATGGAGATCAAGGGCCGGCACCTGATCGAGGGGGTGCCGAAGACCATTACCATCACCGACGAGGAGATCCGCGGCGCGCTGGCCGAGACGGTGAACGTCATCGTCGACGCCGTGCGCGTGGCCCTCGAGCGCACGCCGCCCGAACTCTCGGCCGACATCGTCGATCGCGGCATCGTGCTCACCGGTGGCGGCTCACTGCTGAAGAACCTGGACAAGCGGCTGCGCGAGGAGACCGGGCTGCCGCTGGCGATGGCCGAGGACCCGCTGTCGTCGGTGGTGCTCGGCGCCGGCCGCATGCTCGACGAGTTCAACCTGCTGCGCAAGATCGCGATCGACTGACGGGCGTGACGATCCCTCCTCTCTCGCCGGCGGCGGTGCTCGCGGGGCGCCGGCGCATCGGGCCGCTGCTGGTGGCGGCGCTGCTCGGCCACCTGCTGCTCGTGTCGCTGCAGGTGAACACGGCCGGCGGCGTCACCGTGTTCAGCGCGCTGGTGTTCGGCGCGTTCGGCGAGGTGCAGCGGCTCGTGGGCGCCGCGGCGTCCTCCGTCGGAGACGCGTGGCGCCAGTACGTCGCGCTCGCGGGCGTTCAGGAAGAGAACGCCCGCCTGCGCGCCCGGATCGACGAGATCGAGATCGGGCTGCACGAGCAGCGGACGCTGGCGCTGCGGGCCGAACGGCTCGAGACGCTGCTGGGCATGCGGGCGCGGGTGCCGCAGCGGACGCTGGCGGCCGAGGTGATCGCGGGCGACGCCACCTCCTGGTTCCGCACCGTGACCATCAGCCGCGGGCGCGCCGACGGCATCGCACCCGACATGGCCGTGCTCGCGCCGCAGGGGCTGGTGGGACGCGTGGTGGGGCGGCCGCCGCCCACCGCGCACGCCGCACGCGTGCAACTGCTGGTGGACCGCAGCGCCGCCGCGGCGGCCATGATCGAACGCTCGCGCGCCGGCGGCATCGTCGTCGGCGACGACGGCGTGATGCTGCGGATGGAATACGTGTCGACGCTCGCCGACGTCCAGGTGGGCGACGCGGTGATCTCCTCGGGCCTCGATGGCATCTACCCGAAGGGGTTCCCGATTGGCGAGATCGTCGCCGTCGAGCGCGGCCAGGGGCTCTACCAGGTGGTGCGGATCCGCCCGGCGGTCGACTTCTCGGCCGTGGAGGAAGTGCTGGTGGTGGTCGAGCCGCCGCCCGCTCCCACCGGCCCCGCGACGCCCGGCGAGGGCGGATCGGGATAGCCGGTGTACGCGCTGCGGACCGCCGTGGCCCTGGGCATCGCGCTGGCGCTGCAGGCGCTGCTGGCGCACGCCATGGGCAACCGGTCGGTGATCGATCTCGTCACGGTGACCGTGATCTACTTCGCGCTCGGTGCGGGGCCCGCCGCGGGCATCCTCATCGGGTCGGCGGCCGGGCTGGCGCAGGACGTGCTGTCGGGCGGTGTGGTGGGCGTCAACGGGTTCGCCAGCTGCCTCGTGGCGTTTGCGGCCGGGGCGATCGGGTCGCAGTTCATCGTGGCGAACACGCTGCCGCGTTTCGTCGTGTTCGTGGCGGGATCGGCGCTGCAGGCCACGTGCGTGATCGGCCTCTACGCCCTGATCACGCCGCTGGGGTTCGGGGTGGCGCCGGCGCGGGTGGCCGCGCAGGCGCTGTTCAACGGGGTCGTCGGGGTGCTCGCCTTCCAGGTGGTGGAGCGCGCCCCGCGGATGATCGAACGCCGCCGGCTGCGGCGCGCGCACGTGCGCGGCCGGCTCTCGGGCTGAGGAGGACGATACGGCCATGCGGTTCGTCGAGGATCGGCGTCACCTGCCCAGGCGCCTCGCCGCGCTGCGCGCCGGCGTGATCGTCGTCTTCGGCGTGCTCGCCACCTGCTTCTGGTACTTCCAGGTCGTGCAGCACCAGAAATTCCAGGAGATGGCGCAGAACAACCACCTGCGCACGCTCGCGCTGCGCGCGCCCCGCGGCACGCTCTTCGACAGGAACGGGCGCGTGCTGGTCGAGAATCGCGACGCCTTCAACATCTCGCTCGTCCGGGAGCAGACGCACGACCTCGACGGCACGCTCGCGGCGCTCGCGCGCATCACCGGCATTGCCCGCGAGGAGTTCGACGCCATCCTCGCGCGCCACGCCAACGAGCCGCGCTACCGGCCCGTGCTGCTCGTTGGCGACGCCTCGCTCGCGCAGGTGTCGGCGGTCCTCGCGCGGCGGCTCGAGCTGCCGGACCTGCTGGTCCAGCAGGTCCCCACCCGGCACTACCCGACCGACGAAATGGCCGCGCACCTCTTCGGCTACGTCGGGGAGATCACCGAGCAGCAGCTCGCGCGGCAGGATCACGGCGGCTTCGGCCCAGGCGCGATCATCGGCCAGTCCGGCGTCGAGCAGATCTACAACGCCGAGCTGATGGGAGTCGACGGGGCGCGCCGCGTGGTCGTCAACAGCGTCGGCCGCGAGATCGAGATCCTCGGCGAACGGCCACCGGCCGAGGGCGCACGGCTGCGGTTGACGATCGACGCCGACCTGCAGCGCGCCGTGGAGAACGGTTTCAGGGCCACGGGGTACTGGGGGGCGGCGGCGGTGCTCGACCCGCGCACCGGCGAGATCCTCTCGCTCGTCAGCCTGCCCGCCTACGATCCCAACCGCTTCGCGGCGGGCATCGACCGCGCCACCTGGACCAGGCTCAACACCGACGGTCTGCGCCCGCTGCAGAACCGCGCCATCCAGGGACGCTACTCGCCCGGATCCACCTTCAAGATCGTGGTCGCGACGGCGGCGCTCGAGGAGGGGATCGTGACGCCGGATCACCGCATCTTCTGCGGCGGCGGCGCCACGTTCTACGGCCGGTACTTCAAGTGCCATCTCGCCGGCGGACACGGCTCGCTCGACATGCGCCACGCGATCGAGAAGTCGTGCAACGTCTACTTCTACACGCTGGGGAACATGCTCGGCGTCGACAGGATCCACAAGTGGGCCCAGTTGCTCGGGCTCGCCGACAAGACCGGCATCGACCTGCCCCACGAGGCCGAGAGCCTGGTGCCCTCCACCGAGTGGAAGCGCCGGCGCACCGGCGAGAAGTGGTACGCGGGCGAGACCATCTCGGTGGCGATTGGCCAGGGCCAGGTGTCGGTGACGCCGCTGGCGCTCGCCACGATGATCAGCACGGTGGCCAACGGCGGCACGCGCCAGGTGCCGCACCTGGTGCAGGCGATCGACGACGGCCACGGATGGCAGCCGGTGACGCCGCCGGCGCCACTGGCCGTGACGTCCATGCAGCCCGAGCACGTCGCCGCCCTGCACGACGGGCTCTGGCTGGCCGTCAACGGCGCGGGCACCGCAGGCCGCGCCCGCCTGCCCGGCTACGACGTGGCCGGCAAGACCGGCACCGCGCAGGTGATCTCCAACCAGGGGCGCGACCGGGCGCGCGGCAGCGGCACCAGCCGCGACCTGCGCGATCACGGCTGGTTCGTGTTCTTCGCGCCGCGCGATCACCCGCAGATCGCCGGCGCGATCTTCGCCGAGCACTCCGAGCACGGATACCTGGCGGCGCCGATCGCCCGGCACGTCATCGACACCTATTTCGCCAAGCTCGAAGGGCGTCCGCTGCCCGATTACCCGGCGCCGAAGGCCGCCCCGGCCGGGCCCCTCCCGGCCGATCCGGACGTGGTGGCGATCGTGGATCCGACCGACCGCGGGACCGGTGAGGCCGCCCGGCCGGCCGTCCGCCGCGCCGCCGCCGCACGCGAGTAGAACCGTGTTCGAACGCCGCCTCCATCGCCACATCGACTGGCTCCTGCTCGCGGCCGTGCTGCTGCTCGCGGGGATCGGGCTGGTGATGATCTACAGCACCACCTACGACGTGATGCAGGGCCGCGTCGGCGCCGAGTTCTACAAGCAGCTCTACGCCGCGCTGCTCGGCGTCGCCGCGCTCGCCGTCTGCCTGGCCATCGACTACCGCACGCTGGCCGAGTATTCGCTCGTCGTCTTCGTGGCCATCGCCCTGCTGCTGCTCTATGTCCTGGTGTTCGGCGTGGTGGCCGGCGGCGCGCGGCGCTGGATCAACCTCGGCCCGATGAACCTCCAGCCGTCGGAGTTCGCCAAGGTCGCGCTCGCGCTCGTCGTGGCCACGTTCTTCGCCGAGAACCGACGGGGCGCCGGCAACTGGCCGGACCTGGCGACGGCCGCGGTGCTGCTGGTCGTCCTGGCCGGCCTCATCGCGAAGCAACCCGACCTCGGCACCGCCGTCACGCTCGTGCCGATCTTCCTGGGCATCGCCTTCGTGGCCGGGATGCGCCTGAAGGTCGTCGCCGCCATCCTCGCCCTGGCCATCGTCGCGGCGCCCGCCGCCTGGATGTTCGCGCTCAAGGATTACCAGAAGTCGCGGATCGAGACGTTCCTCGATCCCGAGAAGGACGCGCGCGGCGCGGGCTACCAGCAGATCCAGGCCCGTGTCACCGTGGGCAGCGGCGGGGTGACGGGCAAGGGGTTCCTGCAGGGCACGCAGGGCCAGTACAAGTTCCTGCCCGTCGCGCACAACGACTTCGTCTACTCGGTGCTGGCCGAGGAGCACGGGTTCGTGGGCGTGCTGGTCACGCTCGGGCTCTACCTGCTGGTCATCCTGCGCTCGCTCGACGCGGCGCGCATGGCCAAGGATCGGCTCGGGGCCTTCCTCGTGGTGGGCCTCATTTCGGGATTCACGTTCCAGGTGGTCTACAACATCACCATGTCGGCCGGCCTCGCGCCGGTGAAGGGCCTGCCGTTGCCGCTGCTCAGCTACGGTGGGTCGTCGATCATGGCGACGTTGGCGAGTTTCGGCCTCGTCCTCAACGTGAGGATGCGGCGGTTCACCAATTGACGCGGCGCCCTTCGCGGGACGCCGCCCGATGCGCCGGCCATGCCGACCCGCTCGGCCTTCCTCGTGTCGACGCCGGACGTCGCACCGCGGAACGTCGTGCGAGCCGGCGCAGGGCCAGCCCCCGCCACCTCTTGGTGGCGGCAGGCTGCGTCCGCCCGGCGCCGACGGAGTGTCGTGCATGAACAAGGAGATGATCGTCTCCTCGACGGATCGCGAAACCCGCGTGGCGATCCTCGAGAACGACGAGGTGGTGGAGATCTTCATCGAGCGCGAGCGGCAGCAGCAGGTGGCCGGCAACGTCTACAAGGGCCGCGTCACGAAGGTCCTGCCGGGCATGCAGTCGGCATTCGTCGAACTGGGGCTCGAGCGCGACGGCTTCCTCTACGTGTCGGACATCGTGACCACGCTGGAGGTGCTTGATCAGGCCGAGGACGACGACGAGGACGAGA
>JBDIBB010000033.1:0-35435 GCA_039812685.1 Vicinamibacteraceae bacterium | reverse complement strand
AGATCCAGCATGTCCTCGGGATAGCCCGTCTTCTCCGCGACGATCGCCACCACCCGCGCCGTCACCGGATCCGGGCCCGACGCGGCCACGGCGCTGCCCGGCGCCGTCGCGGCACCACCTACCGCAGGCGCCGCCGCGGCCGGCATGCCGCTGCCCCCGGGCGGCGGCACGAGGTCGGGTCGATACTGGAAGACGAACCCCACCACGTGCTTCAGCGTCGGGAAGTCGCGCAGCTTCAGCGTCTCGATCCGCGGGATCCCATACGCCTCGCGCACCGCCGCGAACGTCTCGGCCTGCTTCACCGTGTCCACGCCCAGATCCGCCTCGAGGTCGAGATCCAGATCCAGCATGTCCTCGGGATAGCCCGTCTTCTCCGCGACGATCGCCACCACCCGCGCCGTCACCGGATCCGGGCCGGACGCGGCCACAGCGCCGCCCGGCGCCGTCGCGGCACCACCTGCGGCAGGCACCGCCACGGCCGGCGATGCCGTCGCGGACGGCGAACCCGACAGAGGCACCGGCGCGGCGTGCACCGGCGCAGCGGCTGCCTCGGGAGCCGGCGCAGACACGTCGGCCGCTGGCGGAGCCGGCATCACGACGGCAGCATGCCCGACGGCCGGCCATCCGGTCGCGCCCGTCACGACGGGCGGCACCGGCTGGCTCACGCCCGTCGCTGGCACGCCGTCACCCGGCACCGGCGCCCGCCGGGCGGGGCCCGTGCCCCAGTGCCAGCGGCCCGGCTCGGCCGTCCGCGCCGGCACGCCGCGCGAGATCACGCGCAGCGTGCGCTTGACGACCTCGGTTCCGGCCCGATCGTACCCGCTCACATCGTCGAGCCACTTCTGGTAGAGCGGCGCGTTATCCACCCGATCGAGGCTGCCGGGGATACGGCGCGTGAGCGTCAGCGCGATCTGCGAACCGAAGCCGGCGGCGAGGTGGATGGCGTACTTCACGGGGTATCGCCCGCCGCGGCTCAGGGTGAGCGGACCCAGGTCCGGATCCACCTCCTTGAAGTTGGGCACTGGCGGCACGATGGCGTGCTCGAGGATCTTCACCGCGATCACGTCCTCGATGCCGACGCCCATCGGATGACCGGTGAAGCCCTTCGTGTTGGCGATGACGATCTCGCTCGCCGCCTGGCCGAAGACGCGCCGCAGCGCGGCCACCTCGGCCGACGCGCTGCCGCCGCGCGCGGGGGTGAACGTCTCGTGCGAGACGAACACGGTCTCGGGCGCGATGTGGTGCCGGTTGACGCCGAAGCGCCGTTCGGCCGACGCCACGAGGTTCTCCACCGTCGCCGAGACGTGGTCGACGTCGAGCCGCGTGGCGTGGAACGCGCTGTTGCGCGTCTCGGTGCTCAGCAGTTCGACGATGCCGCGCATGCCGCGTTCCTCGACGGCGTCCTGGCTCTCGACCACCAGCGCGCAGGCACCCATTCCGAGCAGCGTGCCGTGGCGCCGGCGGTCGAAGGGGACGGCGGCCTCGCTCACCTTGTCATCGGTGGCCGCCGCGCCAGTGGCCAGGAACGCGGCGCCCACCCATCCCATCAGCTTCTCGCTGGTGACGTTGTCGGCGCCGATCACGACGACGCGCCGGCAGCGGCCGCTGCGGATCCAGTCCTCGGCGATCGCGATGCCCTGCGCCGTGCTGGCGCAGGCGGCGTTGACGTGGGCGTTCGGCCCGCGCGCGCCGATGTACTCGGCGAACTGGCTGTGCCCCATCGTGAGGACGCGGAAGATGAACCGGCGGTCGAAGTCGTAGGGCTCGCGGGCGAGGAGATCGTCAAGGGCGGTGAGCCGCCGGTGGATCTCGCGCAGCGTGTCGGGATCGCGAGTGACCAGGCGCAGCGCCTCGAGTGACTCACGCTGGGCCAGCCGCCCCTGGTGCGCGTAGTACCGCTCCAGTTCGTCGGTGAAGCGGTCGAAGCCCGGGAACGCCGACGCGAAGATCACGCCGGTTTCCTCGCGCAGCGCCTCGGGCAGCATCCAGCGGTCGGGCAGGTGCTTGCCCGTGGTGGTCTTCCGCCAGATCTGCACCAGGGGAATGCCGGCCTCGCGCAGCGCGTCGATGCCAGCCGCCATGGCGAGCTGCGTGGTGATGTCGAGCGCCTCGACGAGCTTCTCCGACACGCCGTACTCGGCCGCCAGATCGAAAGTTCCCGGGCGGCCGGCCAGCTTGATCACGTCCGCCGTGTCGTCGATGGTCTGGAAGCTGCCCGAACCGTCCTCCGCCTTCACGACACGCGTCACACGCTTGACGGCCATCTGCTCGCGGAACCGCTCGGGCAGCAGGTCGATGAACTGCTCCCCACGGAGGATCCGCTCGGCGTTGGCGGGATCCATGATGGCCTTCTCGGCCCCGGGCAGCCCCAGACCGGTCCCGGTGATGACGATGGATCCCGACGGCGCGTCGTTGCGATCGATGACGCGCGGGCCGGGCTGGTGCAGCGACTGCAGCAGGGTGGCCATCAACTGGGCAACCGATTCGACAGCGGGCGGCGACATCGCGGGCGTGACGGGCATGGGCACCGCAGCACCTCCGGCTCGCAGGCCGGCGGACGGCGCAGCGGGCAGGTCAGACGAAACAGGGCGTTCAGGGGGCAGCGCCGGGCGAGACGGCGCCACGGCGGCTGATCCGGCGGCATCGGCCGCGATGGGCGACAGAACGATCGGCGAAGGAGCGGGCAGGCCCCAGCCTGCCGCGTAGAGCCCGCAGATCGCCTGGTTGAAGGTGGGCAGCGGTCCCGGCTTCGGGTGGTTGGTGAACAGCGACACCACGTCGCCGCGGCTGGCCAGCACGTCGTCGACGAAGCCCTTGAGCGCCTTCTTGGGTCCGACTTCCACGAAGGTGCGTACCCCCTCGCGGTAGAGCGTCTCGAGGCCCTTCACCCACTGCACGGGCGAGGCGATCTGCCGCTCCAGCAGGTCCTTGATCGCCTCCGGCGCCGGCGGGTAGATGTCGCCGGTCACGTTGCCGACCACGGGCAGTCGCGGGCCGTTGATGGTCAGGCGATCGAGCACCTGGCGCAGCGGCCCGCTGGCCGGCGCGACGATGCGGGTGTGGAACGCGTGGCTGACGGCCAGTGGAACCGCCTGGAAGCCTCGCTCGACGAACAGCGCGACGGCGCGCTGCACGGCCGCCGTCTCGCCCCCGATGACCGCCTGGTTGTGGCTGTTGATGTTGGCGGCGACGACGTAGCCGTCCGTCGATCGCAGCACCTCCTCGACCGCCGCGAGCGGGGCCATGACGGCGGCCATCAGGCCGTTGTCGCCGATGCTCACCCGCGTCATCTCGCGGCCTCGGGCGGCGGCGGCCTCCAGCGCGTGCGCGAAGGGCATGATGCCGGCCGCCACCAGCGCGGCGTATTCCCCCAGCGAGTGGCCCATCACGCAGTCGGGCACGATCCCGAACTCGGCGAGCAACCGGCGGAGGGCTTCATCGACGGTGAGCACGGCCGGCTGGGTAATCGCCGTCTGCCTGAGGGCCTCCTCGGCGCGCGCGCCGGCCTCGGCGTCGGCCTCGTCCACGAAGATGTAGTTCGAGAGCGGCGTGCCGAGGATGCGTCCGGTCACCGCGTCGGCTTCGGCGAAGGCCTCGGCCACGACGGGCTCGCGCGAGGCCAGGACCTTGCCCATGTTCACGTACTGCGAGCCCTGGCCCGGGAACAGGAACGCGATCTTCCCGGCCCGCGGTCCGCTGCCGCGGAACACGCCCTGCGAGGCGAGCGCCTTCCAGGCGGGCGGCGCATCGAAGGCCAGCGCCCGTTCGGCCTTCTGCAGGCGATCGACGAGTTCGTCCTGGGAGCCGTAGTCGAGCACCACGCGCTCGCGCGCCGCCAGATCCGCGATCGCGGGCGGGGCCAGCGGCGGCCGCCAACCGTCCCTGGCCCGCGCAAGCAGCGCCTCCACCTTCTCCTTGAGCGCGGCCGCGGTGGGGGCACCGAGCGCCACGAGGGGACGAAGCGGATCGCGGAGGCCGCGCGAGGATCCTCCCGCGGCCAGCGGAGCCTGGCCAACCGCGGCCGGGGCCTGGACGCTCGCGACGGCCACGGTCCGCCTGGACGCGGTCAGCGCGCCAGGCACGTGCTCCTCGAGGGCGATGTGGAAGTTGGTGCCGCCGAACCCGTACGCGCTCACGCCGCAGCGCCGCGGTTCGGTGTCACGAGCCCACTCGCGCGCCTCGGTGGCCAGCCGGAAGGGCGTGGCGGGGAACTCGATGGCGGGGTTCGGCCGCTCGGCGTTCAGCGTCGGCGGGATCATCTTGTAGTGCAGCGCGTAGATGGCCTTGAGCAGGCCCGCGGCGCCGGCGCCGGCCTTGAGGTGCCCGACGTTGCTCTTGGCCGACCCGAGCGCGATGGCCTGGCGGGGCGCGCCGGAGAAGGCTTCGGAGAGGCTCTGCACCTCGACAACGTCTCCCACCCGCGTGCTGGTGCCATGCGCCTCGACCAGGGTGGCCGTGGCCGGGTCGAGGCCGGCGTCCTCCCACGCCCGCGTGACGGCCAGCCTCTGGCCGATCGGATTGGGTGCGGTGATGCCCTTGCCCTTGCCGTCGCTGGCGCCGCCGATACCCCGCAGCACGGCGTAGATGCGGTCGCCGTCGCGCTCGGCGTCCGCGAGACGCTTGAGCACGAACGCGGCGGCGCCCTCGCCCATCACGAAGCCGTCGGCCCCATCGCCGAACGGCCGCGTGCCGGTGGCGCTCAGCGCGCCGATCTTGCAGAACTTCACGAAGCTCGAAGGCCCCATGTTGCGATCGACGCCACCGGTGATGACCGCGTCGCAGCGCCCATCGGTGAGCAGGGCGACGGCCGAGTCGATGGCGGCAAACGAGGAGGCGCACGCGGCGTCGGTGGTGAAGTTGGGCCCGCGCAGGTTCAGCAGGTTCGCCACGCGCCCGCTGATGATGTTGGCCAGTTCGCCGGGCATCGAGTCCTCGGTGATGACCGGCAGGCGCGCGTCCATGGCTTCCTGCCAGCGGCGCAGGATCGTGGTGCGAAGGTCGGCGGGCAGCGCGCCGAAGTCTGGCACGCCCGCCAGCCCGTGCACGAACTCCGGAAACATGACGCGCAGGTTGGTCAGGTAGTGCAGTTCCCCGGCCATCGCCGCGCCGAAGATCACGCCGGTCCGATCGAGGTCGAGCGGCCGCGACGGGTAGCCGTAGTCGGCCAGGGCCTCGGCCGCGATCGTCACGGCCCACTGCTGCCCCTCGTCCATGACCGCCATCACGCGCGGCGGCATCGTGAAGCGCTTCCAGTCGAACGCGAAACCGCGCACCCAGCCCCCGATCTTCGAATAGCTCTTGTCGGGCGCCGCCGGGTCGGGGTCGTAGTAGTCGGCGATCGCCCAGCGGCCGGCCGGCACCTCGGCAATCGAGTAGCGCCGGCCGATGACGTTGTTCCAGAAGGCCGGGGCCGACAGGGCGTCGGGCAGGATGGCGCCCAGCCCGACCACGGCGACGGCCCGTTCACGTCGTTCACTCATCTCGAGTCTCCGTCAGGGGTGCGTGTCCAGGCGGTCGCTGGGGAGATGGCGATACCCGCCTTACCGTCGGGGAACGAGGCTGTGGCGATCCCCCTCTGGCGATGCGCCGGTCCGCGTCGCGGCCATCATGGCTGGTAGGTCTCGTTCAGCCGATGCGCGATCGTGTCCATGTCTTCGAGCAGGCCGGCCTGGGCGAGGGCCGCACCACCCACGTCGAGCGCCTGGGCGAGCTGTGGATCGGACTGCCCGGCACCCATCGCCCAGCGCAGGCCGTCGAAAGCCACCCGCTGCGCGGCTTCGCGCGCGAACACCCGCGCCATGGCCTGCCAGAGCGCGCTGTCGAAGGGCATCGCCGTCGTCGGAGTCGTCGCGGACCGTTCGGAGAAGACCGCGGCCGTCTCGGCGTGCGCGACGATCTCACCGAGGCGGAACAGCACGTGCTGGTTCCGCGTGAGGCGATCGATCCGGCACCGTTCGAGCAGCACGGCCAGCGCCCGCAGCGCGAGCGCCGCCGTGGCGGCGCCACACGCCGGGTGCGTGGCCTGGTGCCCGTCGAGGCGCGCGGCCCAGTCGCGGTAGTGGGCGCCGCGTGATTTCAGGTGCAGCTGCCAGCGATCGCGGGCGATGGTCCACTCGAGGATCTCCGAGGTGCCCTCGTAGATCGTGGTGATGCGGACGTCGCGCTTGATCTTCTCGACCAGGTATTCCTTCGTGTAGCCGTTGCCGCCGTGCGCCTGGATCGCGTCCTCGGCCGCGCGGTTGCCCGCCTCGGTGGCGAGGTACTTCGCGACGGCGCCCTCGGTGGCGAGATCGGGCTCGCCGGCATCGATCCGGTCGGCCACCCACTCGACGTAGGCCCGCGCGGCCTCGAGGCGCACCGCGTGGGGCACGATGAGCTTGTGCGTGTAGCCCTGCTTCGCGGACAGCGGCCCGCCCGCGGCGATTCGCTGCTGCGAGTAGCGGATCGCGCGCTGCAGCGCCGCCCAGCCCGCGCCCAGCCCGAAGGCCGCCACCATCAGGCGCGTGTAGCCGAACACGGCCTGCGCCTGCGCGAGCCCCTGGCCCTCCACCTCGCCGACGAGGTGATCGGCGGGCACGCGCACGCCATCGAGAAAGAGCATGGTGGTGTTGCTGGCCCGGATGCCGTGCTTGTCCTCGGGCTTGCCGGCCGAGAAACCTGGCGTGCCCCGCTCCACGACGAACCACGACGGCCCGCCCGGCGCGCTGGCGAGCACCGTGTAGAGTTCCGCGACGCCGCCGTTGCTGATCCACTGCTTGCGGCCGTCGAGCACGTACGCCGCGAGGCGCCCGTCCTCGTGGACGGGCACGGCCGTCGTCAGCAGGTTCGAGAGGTCGCTGCCGGCCTGGGGTTCGGTGGCGCCGTAGGCCACCAGCAGCCCCTCGTCGGCGATGCGCTGCATCCAGCGCCGCCGCTGATTGGGCGTGCCGCCCACCATGATCGGGTCGGTGCCGAGGAAGGTGGCCAGCACGCCCGTGGCGATGCCGAGATCGATTTCAGCCATCGCGGCCGACACCCGATAGATGTCGTATGCGCCGCCGCCGAGCCCGCCCACGTCTTCCGGGAGGAACAGCAGGTGCAGGCCGATCTGCTGCGGATCGTAGAGATCGCGCAGCACCTCCATCGGAAAGCGATCCTCGTGGTCGAGACGCAGCAGCACGTCCGGCGGCAGTTCGCGCGCGGCATATTCGCGCAGCGTCTGCAGCACCATGTCGAGCGAGTCGGGATCGAGGCGAGGCATCACACCTCCGACGCGGGGCGGGATCACGCGGGCGACTGGCCGGGCCGTCCGTGTCCGAGGAAGGGCACGTGTGCGGGAAGGGGGATCCCGCTGCGGCGGCGCCCGGCGGCGGTGCCAGGCGCCGCAGCATCGGCGGCGCGAAGACGTTACCTCAACGATATGCTGGCGATCACGCCGCCGTGCGGCATCGTGTCCGGCGTCCGCGCGGGCGCGGCCTGGCGCCGCCGGCTTGCCGGCGGGTGGCCCGGCGGGATACGCTGCCGCACGCTCCAGGGCTCCAGGTGGCACAGGCGTCCCAGCCAGAGGCTTGCAAGGCGCGTCCCCATGCCGGACGCGTGCTGATCGTCGGCGGCAGCGACGACCTCCGGCGCGGTCTCGTCGGCGCGCGCGAGCTAGAGGATGCCGACCTCGACCTGTGCGACGGCAACGCCGCCGCGCTGCGCTGCGTGCGGCGGCGCGCCTGCGACGTCCTCATCACCGATCCGGCCGCGACCGTCTCGGAGAACCTGTCGCTGCTGAAGGAGATCCACCGCCTGCGTCCCGGGATCCGCGCCATCCTGCTGGCGATGTCGCAGACACCCGACGAGGTGGTGGAGGCGCTGCGCCAGCAGGTGTTCGCGACCTTCAGCGCCCCGTTCGACATCCCGGAAGTGGCGCTGATGGCGCGGCGCGCCATCGACGAGATCGACTGGCACGACGGCATCGAACTGGTGTCGGGCCGGCGCGACTGGATCACGCTGCGCGTGAGCTGCCGGCTGGTCAGCGCCGAGCGCCTGACACGGTTCATGACCGAGCATCGCTCCGATCTCGGTCCGGACGAACGCGACCTGCTGATGGTGGCCTTTCGCGAGGTGCTCATCAACGCGATGGAACACGGCGCCGGCTTCGATCCCGAGAAGGTGGTGGAGGTCACCGCGGCCCGCACCGATCGCACCATCGTGTTCCACGTGCGCGACCCCGGTCCCGGGTTCAGGCGCGACTCGCTGCCGCATGCCGCCAGCCACCTCGACGACCCGCTGACGCACCTCGGCGTCCGCGTCTCGGAAGGTCTGCGGCCGGGCGGCTTCGGCATGCTGCTCGTGAAGCAGATCGTCGACGAGGTGATCTACAACGAGTCGGGCAACGAGGTGATCCTGATCAAGCACCTGCACTGACGGCCGCCGGCAGATCCCCCACCCGGGTTATACTCCCAGCCCGTCCGGCGCCCAGTCGCCGGGACGGCCCCCACAGATGACGGCTCCCAGGCACCACCCGATCGTGCTGGTGGAGGACAACCCCGACGACGTGCTGCTGATGCAGCGCGCATTCCGGAAGTTGAACCTCCTCAACCCCCTGCGCATCCTGAGCGACGGCCAGGACGCCATCGAGCACCTCGCGCAGGCTGACGGCGAGACGCCCGCGCTGATCCTGCTCGACCTGAAGTTGCCGCGGCGGTCCGGGCTCGAGGTGCTCGCGTGGCTCCGGGCGCAGGCGCGACTCAGGCACTGCCCGGTGGTCGTGCTCACCTCGTCGAAGGAAGCGCCGGACGTACAGGCGGCCTACGACCTCGGTGCCAATTCGTATCTCGTCAAACCGGTGGAGCTCCAGGCCTTCATGGACATGGTGGGGACGCTCAACCTGTACTGGCTCGTGCTCAACCAGCCGGTCGACGAGATCGGTCCCGCCTGACCAGCGCCGCCGCCCGCCGCCGCTGCCAGGCCGGTCCAATATGGCAGAGCTAAGGCGGCGTTCCGCGGCGTCCAACGCCGCCGCGCGGGTGTGAAAATTCTGCCCACGTGCAGCGTTTCCCATCCCAGAAGCACACGGTCGTGGCGCAGGCTGGCGCCGCCGCGCGAATTCCAGCCCGTTTTCGCGGATCGCGATCGGCGCGTTTCCTGCTCTGCCCCGATCGGTATCGATCCACCCGGAGACGACCATGAGCAACGTCCCCACCGAACTCTGGACGCTGAACCGGGGCAAGGACGCCGTGAAGTGCGTTGCCGCCAATCACCCGTTCGGCCTGGAACTGCGCTACGTGATGAACCACGCCCCGCTCATGAGCCGGGTCTTCGACACATGGGACGGCCTCGTCCAGCAGTCCCAGGCCTGGCGTGACGGCCTCGAGGCGCGAGGCTGGGTGATGGGCGCGCCCGTGCGCCACGCGGCGTACCGCTAGCCGCACAGCCGGCCTCTGGCCACCATCACGCGGGGCGTGGTACCGTGCCCGCATGATCTCGAGCGAAACCGGCCCGTCGGTCGCGATGGCCGTGCTCTGCCAGGCCGTCGAGTTGCGCGAGGACGGCTCGATGGACGTGCTGGGCATCGTCGAAGGGGTGGTGCTCGAGCCTCCGCCGCCCAGCGACCAGGACCCGCTGGGCCTGCGGCCGGCGGCCGTGCTGCCGCTCCGCCTGCTGGTCACGCTGCGCGCGGGCCCGCTCCGCGGCGCGCAGCGCGTGCGCATCGCCAGCCACTATCCCGCCGGCAACGCGGGGCCATCCACGGAGATCGACGTCGAGTTCAGCGACCAGCGCCCGGGCGCCACCGTGAACGTGCCCCTCGAGGTCAGGGTGCACGAGGCCGGCACCTATCGCTTCGACGTGCTCCTCGGCGAGCGGCCCATGGCCTCGGTGCCGCTGCGCGTGCTCTTCACCCGCGACGACGTGATGTAAGAGGCCCCGCCGTCTCAGCCCATCCCGCCGGTGCTGCCGAACCCGCCACGCGAGGGCGCGCCGGTCTCGTCGACCTCCTCCCACTCCACGCGCACCGCGGGCAGGACGATGCCCTGCGCGATGCGCTCGCCGCGCGCCAGGCTCGTCGCCTGCTCCCTGAAGTTGTAGACCTCCACCTTCACCTCGTCGTCGGGTCCGCGGTAATCGCTGTCGATCACGCCGACGGCGTTGGCCACGATCAGGCCTTTCCGGATGGGCAGGCTGCTGCGCGCGATGACGGCGAGGAAGCAGCCGGGCGGTACCTCGACGACCAGTCCCGTCCCGACGAGCCTCACCTCGCCCGGCGCCACCGTCACGTCCTCGCGGCAGGCGAGGTCGAACGCGGCGGCGCCCGCCGAGTGGTACTCGGGCAGCGCCACCGACGGGTCGAGCCGCCTGATGCGGATGCGCACGGGCCTACCTGTCGGGCGAGGTCTCGGGCTTCCTGAAGAACCCGGACACGTCGCGCGTCCCGCGCTCGAGATACGGCACCGGCGTGTCCATCCACGCCGGGCGCGGCGCGCCCAGCAGGTAGTGATCGAAGAACTCGGCCATGTGCACGGTCCAGTGCTTCTGGTTCTCGCGGTCGCGCAGGCCGTGCTTCTCGCCGTTGTAGTTGAAGAAGTAGATCTCCTTGCCCAGCCGCCGCATCGCGCTGAAGAACTCGATGCCCTGCTCCCACGGCACCGCATCGTCCTCGTCGTTGTGGATCGTGAGGTACGGCGTCTTGATCTTCTCGACCCAGAAGATCGGCGAGTTCTCGATGAACTGCAGCGGGTTCTGCCACGGCGGCCCGCCGATGCGGCTCTGCGTCTTCTCGTACTGGAACGCCCGCGACATGCCGGTGCCCCAGCGGATGCCGCCGTAGGCGCTGGTCATGTTCGACACCGAGGCGCCCGCCTCGACGGCGCGGAACATGTCGGTGCGTGTGATCAGGTAGGTGATCTGGTAGCCGCCCCAGCTGTGGCCCTGGATCCCGATGCGCGCCGGATCGATGAAGCCCATGTCGACCACCTTCTGCACGGCGGGCAGCACGCACTTGTAGGCGCTCTCGCCCGGATAGCCCGTGTCGTACACGATGTCGGGCTGCAGGACGACGTAGCCGTTGCTCACGTAGCGCGTGATGTTGATGCTGGTGCCCGGCGACGGCGCGACGTAGCGGTGCAGGCCGTTGGTCAGCTCCTCGTAGATGTAGACCATCAGCGGGTACTTCTTCGACGGATCGAAGTCGTTCGGCCTGGTGAGGATCGCGCGCAGCGGGCGGCCATCCGCATTGACGAACGAGATCAGCTCCGACGTGGGCCAGCGGTACTCGCGCTGCTGCGGGTTGGCGTCCGAGAGCCGGCGCGGCGCGGCAAACGACAGGTCGCTCATCCACAGGTCGGGGAACTCGTCGGCCCGCTGCTGGGTGAAGACCACGCGCGCGGCCTGCTTCGCCTTCACGAGGCCGCCCACCATCCTGTCGGCGAGCAGCAGCGGCTGCGGCGCGCCCGGCTCGCGCAGCCGCGCCAGGCGCGCGTAGCCGGAGGCCTTCGTCTGATCGTCGACCACCGACAGCAGCAGCGGCTCGTCGCCGGCAATCACGCGCTGATCGGGATCGAGGCGCACGTAGCGGTAGGCCCGCCGGGCCTGGCGCCCCTGCCCCGCCGTCACCATGCGCGGCGCCGCCGTACCATCCGGCGTCACCTCCCACACGTCGTACCGGTCGTAGAGCAGCACGGAGGCGTCGCCGCCGGTCCAGCCGGCCACGCCGTAAGGGCGTGAGGGTTCGGGCGTGTCCCACGTCTCGTCCTCGAAGGACACGCCGAGCGCGCCGGTGAGGTTGCGCGGCGCCCCATCGCCCACGGCGGGCACCGCGAACCAGGCGCGGTCGCGGTCGGAGTAGTAGAGAATCCAGCGGCCGCCGGGCGAGATGGACGCCTCGAACCGGTTCTTCTCCACGCGACGCCGCGCCTGCCCCGTGGCGAGGTCGACGGCGTAGACGTCGCGATACTGGCCGTCCCAGGACACCAGCGGCTGATACGGCACGGGCGACTGCAGCAGCGCCGCGTCGCCGTCGGGCGTGAGCGTGAGATCGGGGATCTCCGGCGTAGCCAGTTGCACCAGACGGCCGTCCTTCAGGTGCACCACGGCACGGTAGCTGCGCTTCTTCTCCTCCTCGGCGCGGACCTTCTGCATGGGCTGCAGCAGCGGATCCTTCCAGTGCCACAGGTCGACCTTCACCGGCTCGGGCGCGTCCTCGTCGCGCTCGGCCACCGGGCGCGGCGCCGTGCCAAGGAAGAGCCGTTCGCCGTCCTTCGAGAACTCCAGCGCGCCGTGCTCGCTCACGGCATGCCGATCGCCAATGCCCGCCGTGGTCGTGGTGACCAATGCCCTGGCCGGGCCGGCGCCCGTCGTCCAGTAGTAGAGGGCGAAAGCGGGCGCCTCGGCCTGGTAGTCGTCCCTGTCGGTGACGAACGCCAGTTGCCGGCCGGCCTCGTCCCAGGCGAGTTGCTTGTAGTGTCCCTGGCCGGCGGCCAGTGCCGTGACGGCGCCGTCGGCCATCCGTCGCGCGAAGGCGCCGTCACCGGCCGGGACCTTCGACGAGGTCGCATAGGCAAGCCACTGGCCGTCATCGGTCCAGCGGTAGTCGGTGACCTCGGCCACCGTCACCTCGGCTCCCGTCGCCAGCTCGCGGATCACGAGATCGGTGCCGGGGTCCTTCTTCTTCTCCTTCTTCTTCTTCGCGCCCTCCGGCTTCTCGTCCTCGCCCGCCTTCTTCTCCTCGTCCTTCTTCTCCCCGGTCTTCTTCTCAGGCGCCTCGCGCAGGTACGCGATGAACCGCCCGTCGTTCTTCGCCAGGCGAACGCTCTTCACCCGCTCGGTGGTCCACGCCTCGCCCGAGTCGAGATCGAGCACGCCAAGCCCCGCCTTGGGCTGATCCTCGGGCTTCTTCTTCGCCTTCTTCGCCTTGTCGACCTCGGCCTTCACCGGCGCCACGACGAACACCACATAGCGGCCGCCGGCGGCCAGTTGCGCGTCCCTGCCGCGGGGCTGTCTCAGCTCGGCGCCGGTCGCGAGGTTCTTCACCACCAGATGACCGTCACCGTCCTGCGGCTGCAGCGTGTAGGCGAGCCACTGGCCGTCATCCGACAGCCGCACGCCCTGAATCGCGTTCCATGAGTCGTAAACGTCGTGCGTGATGGCCTTGAGCGGCGCTGCCGGAGCGGACGCGGTGCGCGAGCGTACCGCAGCCCTCGTGCCGGCTGCCGGCACCGGGGCCTGCGCGGCGAGTCCGGCGATCGATCCGAGAGCCACTGGCAGGGCGAGGACGAGCGCAAGGCGTGAGGACAGGCGCATGCGGCAACTCCTTTGGGGCGGAATTACAACACAGGACGCAGGCGGGCGGACCGGCGAAACGCGAGCCGGCCGCGCGGGAAGCTCCCGGGCCGCCGGCTCGGCACCGACCTGCCGCGGGCCGGAGTGGCGCGGAGAGCATGAGGTCGGGGTCTGTGTGCGAACATCGGTGGTGGCGACCGGCGGGTGCGACGCCCGCCGGCGTCCCCGCGGGCGGCTGTTCACGAGGCAAGCCATGATCCGACTCGTCCGTGCATCCCTCCTGCCGCTGCTCTGCGTGGCGGCCGCCGCCGGCGTCGCGGCCCAGCCGAACGTGACGCCGCGCCCCCGCGCCCGCGACCTCGGCGTGGCGCCCGGCGTGTTCGAGCCGGGCCCGCTGAACGCCATCACCGACGTGGACGGCGTACGCCTCGGCCACCTCACCTTGATCGAGGGCGATCGCGTGCGGACCGGCGTCACGGCCATCCTCCCGCACGGCGGCAACCTGTTCCAGCAGAAGGTGCCCGGCGGCGTGTTCGTGGGCAACGCCTTCGGCAAGCTGGCCGGCTCGACGCAGGTGAAGGAACTCGGCACCATCGAAACCCCGATCGTGCTGACCAACACGCTGGCGGTCGGGGCCGGCATCGACGGCGTGGTGCGCTGGACGCTGGCGCGCCCCGGCAACGCCGACCTGCGATCGGTGAACGCCCTGGTGGGCGAGACCAACGACGGCCTGCTGAACGACATCCGCAGCCAGCCCATCAGCCCCGACCACGTCGTCGCCGCCATCGATCGGGCCACGGGCGGCGTCGTGCCCGAGGGCAATGTGGGTGCGGGCACCGGAACCGTGGCCTTCGGATGGAAGGGCGGCATCGGCACGAGCTCGCGCCGGCTGCCGGCCCGGTTCGGCGGCTACACCGTCGGCGTGCTCGTGCAGGCCAACTACGGCGGCGTGCTGACGATCGACGGCGCGCCGATCGGCAGGGCGCTCGGCCGGCACGCCTTCGCCGCGCCGGCCGCCGCGGCGGCTGAACGCGACCCCGAACCCAGTCGCGCAGCCGCCGTCAACGGCGACGGCTCCTGCATGATCGTCGTCGCCACCGACGCGCCGATCGACGCGCGCGATCTGGAACGCGTCGCCGCGCGCGCCGTGTTCGCGCTGGCGCGCACCGGCTCGTCGTATTCGAACGGAAGCGGCGACTACGCCATCGCCTTCAGCACGGCGGAACACCTGCGGGTCAGCCACGGGGCGAGCACGCCCGCGCCGCGGACGCTGCTGCCGCCCGACGGCGTGTCGCCCCTCTTCCAGGCGACGCTCGAAGCCACCGAGGAAGCGGTCTACAACGCGTTGTTCAAGGCCGAGACCCTCAGCGGCAACGGCGCGACGGTGGAGGCGCTGCCGCTGGGTCGCGTGCGCGATCTGCTGCGCCGGTGAGGGCGCCGGACCGCCTCACTCCGCCGGCTTGCCCTCGAAGAGCGCCGTGGTGTCGAGCGTCTGCGGCCCGTTCTCGGTGCACACGGCGTAGCGCGAGGGATAGAGCGACACGCCCGCATGCTCGCCGGCCTTGTTCACCACATAGAAGTTCACGTTGAAGTTCGGCAGGCCGCGCGGGTTGAGCAGCCGCTTCTCCACCGTGTTCTGCTGGATGCGGCGGCAGGCCTCGACGGCCGCGTCCTTCGGGCTCCGGCCCGATCGCATCTGCTCGACGATGAGGAACGAGCACAGGCCGTAGAGATTGGCCTCGCCGCGGCCCGTGGACCCGGCGGCCCCGACGCCGTTGTCGACGTACAGCCCGGCGCCAAGGATCGGCGAATCACCCACGCGACCCGGGATCTTCCACGCGAGGCCGCTGGTGGTGGTGACCCCGCACACCTCGCCCCGGGCGTTGACGCCATCGCAGTTGATCGTCCCGTAGAAATGGTCGGCGTCGATCAGCCCCTCGCGCACCATCTCCAGCCCGACGCGAAGGCCGGCTTCGGCCCGCTTGGCCGGATCGAGGTAGTGCTGCGGGTCGACGCGGCGCTTCCACTCGAGCCAGATCCGGCGGGATCGTTCGGTGTTGAGATCGGGCTCGATGGCGAAGCCCAGGCCGCGCGCCAACGCCTGCGCGTCGCGTCCCACGATGAGGTGATGATCGGTCTGCTCCATCACCGCCTTGGCCACCAGCGACGGCGTCCTGACGCCCTCGAGGCAGGCCACCGCGCCCGCGCGACGCGTGGGGCCGTGCATGCAGGAGGAATCGAGCTGCACCACGCCGTCGGCGTTCGGCAGGCCCCCGTACCCGACGCTGGTGTCCTCGGGATCCAGTTCGACGAGGTTCACCCCCGCGATCAGCGCGTCGAGGACGTCGGCGCCCTCGGTCATCAGCGTGAAGGCCTTCTGGACGCAGGTCACCGGCCCGCCGTTGCGGTAGAGGTTGCCGTTGGCCGAGGCCACCACCACGGGACGACTCGCCGCGGCGCGGACTGCGGGCGCCTGGCCGAACAGCGCGGCGGGAACGGACGCCGCCACGCCGGCGGCGGCGGTGGTCTTGACGAACTGTCGGCGATCGATGCGCGTGGGCATGGCGAGGTTCCTCCCGAGGCGACCCGCGGCGGCCGCCCGCGTAGTGTAACGCGCGAGGCCAGCGTCGGGCGCGACAGCGACGGCCGGGCTCGACGGGGCGCAGGGCCTGGTTGACGGCGTTGGCCGTCACGGCCTCACGCCGCCGTGCGTGGTCCGGATCCACGAGTGGTCCGGGCCCACGTGGTCCGGGCGCACGTTGATCGGCGGCGACGTCGCGTTTAGGATGCGACCGGCACGGTATCTCATGGATGACGCCTTTCTCGCTGGAGTGCTTCCCGACCGGCTGCGGCGCCTGCCCGATCTGGCCGGTGATCTGTGGTGGACCTGGAACGACGACGCGCGCGCGCTGTTCCGGCGGCTCGACTACCCCACCTGGCGCCTGTCGCAGCACAACCCTGTGCGCATGCTGCCGCTGGTCCCCCCCGGGCGCTGGACCGAACTGCTGCGCGATCCGTCCTGGCTGGCCCTCTACGACCGCGCCGTGGCCAGCCTTGACGCGGCGCGCGCGTCGACAGAGACCTGGTTCGCTTCGGTGAACGCGACGGGACCGGCACGCCCGATCGCCTACTTCTCGGCGGAGTTCGCCCTGCACCAGTCCCTGCCGATCTACGCCGGCGGCCTGGGCGTGCTGGCCGGCGATCACTGCAAGGAAGCCAGCGACCTCGGGGTGCCGCTGATCGGCGTCGGCTTCATGTATCCGCAGGGCTACTTCCACCAGGAAGTGACGGCGGAAGGCTGGCAGCAGGAGGTGTACGAGACCACCGACTGGCGGCAGGCCCCGATCCGTCCGGCGCTCGACGGCGACCGACGCGAACTGGTGCTGGCCGTGCCGCTCGGCAACCGTACCGTGCTGGTGACGGTGTGGCTCGTGCGGCTGGGCCGCGTCTCGCTCTACCTGCTCGACACCAACCTCGAGGAGAACGCACCGTGGGACCGCGAGCTGTCGGCCCGGCTCTACGGCGGCGACCGGGAGACGCGCGTCCAGCAGGAGATCGTCCTGGGCATCGGCGGGGTCCGGGCCCTGCGCGCGCTGGGCCTCGACCCGGCCATCTGGCACCTGAACGAGGGGCACGCCGCCTTCGTCATGCTGCAGCGGATCCGCGAGTCGCTCGAGCGCGGCCTGCGCTTCGACGACGCGGTCGAGGCCGTGCGCCGGTCGACGGTCTTCACCACGCACACGCCGGTGCCCGCCGGCCACGACGCGTTCCCGTTCCACATGGTCGAATCGCACCTGGCGGGCTGCTGGGGCAGCCTGGGCGAGCACCGGGAGGACTTCCTCACGCTGGGCAGCTACGACAATGGCGGGGGCACGCTGTTCAACATGACGGCGCTGGCGCTGCGCACCTCGGGCCGCGTGAACGCCGTCAGCCGCCTGCACGGCGAGGTGACGCGCGAGATGTGGGCCCCGATCTGGCCCGACGCGCCCGCGGCCGATCGGCCCGTGGAGGCCCTCACCAACGGCGTGCACCTGCCCACGTGGATCGCCGCCGACATGAAGCGGCTCTACGACCGGTACGTCCGCGACTGGCGCGAGCAGACCGACGATCCGGGGGTGTGGGACGCGGTACTCGACATCCCCGATGCCGACCTGTGGGAGGTGCGCGAGCGCCTGCGCACCACCCTGCTGTCGTTCATCCGCGAGCGGATGCGCGACCGCTGGTCGCGCGAGCGCCTCACGCCGCCGCGCGTGGTGGCCGGCGGCACGCTGCTGGATCCGTCGGCGCTCACGATCGGCTTCGCGCGCCGGTTCACCGGCTACAAGCGGCCCGATCTGGTCTTCACCGATCCGGAGCGGCTGCAGGCCATCCTCGGCAACCCGCGACGCCCCGTCCAGCTGGTCTTCGCCGGCAAGGCGCACCCGGCCGACCAGAGCGGCAAGGAGGCGCTGCACGACGTCTACCGCCGCGCCTTCGATCCGGCCTTCAACGGGCGCATCGCCTTCGTCGACGATTACGACCTGCACGTGGCGCACTACCTCGTGCAGGGGTGCGACGTGTGGCTCAACACCCCCCGCAAGCCGCTGGAGGCCAGCGGCACCAGCGGCATGAAGGCCGCCGTCAACGGCGTACCGCACCTGAGCATCGGCGACGGGTGGTGGGCCGAGGGCTTCACGGGCGACAACGGATGGCTCATCCGTCCGGAGGTGGAACACCAGGATCCGGCGGCGCAGGACGCGGCCGACGCCGAAGCGCTCTACCGGCTCCTCGAAGACGAGGTCGTCCCGGCCTTCTACGAGCGCGGCCACGACGACGTGCCCGGGCGGTTCGTGGCGTGCGTGAAGCAGGCGATCCGGACCGTGGCGCCGCGCTTCAGCACGCGGCGGATGGTGAAGGAATACGTCGAGCGCATGTACCTGCCCGCCCTGCGCGGGAACGCCGCGCCGCGGTGAGCGTCACGGCCCGCCCCATGACGGCCCTCGACAGCGGGAGGTGACGGTGTAGAATCTCGGCATGTCTCGGAAGGCGCTCAGCCAGTCGCGGTGCCCGCTGTGCGGAGCCAAGGACGTCTCCGAACCGCGGGGCGAGGAGAAATACTGCCGCGACTGCTGGGACAAGAAGATCGCCGTCGAGGAGATCGTGGCGCGCGAGTTCGCGCTCAAGCGCTACATCCGGGCGCACAGTGCCGAGAAGTACCTCATCTATCACTCGACCCTGAAGCGTCCGTGCGGCCAGCTCATCGTCGTCGACGATGGCTATGATTTGTTCCTGACGATGGTGCTCTACCCGAGTTTCGGGTGGGACGAGCTGGCCTACCATCTCGAGGGTGATCCTGAGGGTCGCACCTTCGCCGAGATCCTCGTGGACGTGCTCGCCACGGAGGTGATCGAGCCCTGGGGCGGCGGCAAGTGGCACCTGGAGATCTTCCGAGCGACGCAACCTGAGCCAGAGGACTGGAACGGGGAGATGTAGGGCCGCGCGAAGGCGTGGTCAGGAGGTCGTCCGATGAGACGCGCGTGGTTCGCGACTGCGTTTGCCATGTTCTTCACCTTGCTGGCGGCCGTGCCGGCGTTCGCCCAGGCCCCGGCCGCTCCGGCCCGTCCGAAGTTCGTCGCACCGATCAAGGGGGTCGCCGAGATCGGGCACTTGAAGCCGGTCGTGAAGGTCACCCCGACGGAGGTGATCACGACCTTCAAGATCAAGAACCTGTCGAACGGCGCCATCGCCGGCCTGAAGATCGACGAGTTCTGGTACGACAAGGCCGGCAACATGCTCCCGGGCGACAGCCAGCGGGTCCGCCAGCCGATCCTGCCGGGAGAGGTCGTCACGATCACGCTCAAGACGCCCAAGAACGCGAAGATGGATCGCAACAACTACCAGTTCAGCCACGCCAATGGCCAGATCAAGGCCAAGCTGCTGACCAAGATCGACTAGCAGTCCGTGGTGGAAGTGCCGCGTCGCACCGAGACGGGCGCGGCGCCCGGCTGGCCAGGCGCGACGACCGAGAATACGGCCAGTATTTGAGGGAGGAGCAACGCCGCCAGCCGGGATGCCCCGCCCGTCGAATGCAGCGCCACTTTCGCCACGGACTGCTAGCCTCGTCTCCGCGCGTCGGGCGGCAGGCACTTCGGGGGCACGGGCGGCCGGCGACGGCCGCTCGTGCGTTTTCCCGTGTACGGGATCGGTGGGAGGCAGGTGGGACGCCGCTGGTCTCAGTGACCGGAGGCCGCCAGGCGCCGCAGCCCCGGCATCGCCCAGCGCCGCCCGCGGGCCGCGCTCACCAGGCAGGCCACCCAGCAGGCGAGCCCGCCGGCCCAGATCACGTTGGCCAGCACGGCCGCGACCCGCAGCGCCAGGGGTGAGACGAACGCGGCCGCGAAGCTCGCCGCCCAGCAGGCCACCCCGGCCAGCCAGATCGTTCCGAACCCCACCCAGGCCTGTCGTGCGTGGAACCGCACGAAGGGGTGCATCGGCTCGATCGCCAGCATCACTCCCCCGCTCACCCACCACGCCGCGTAGGCCAGGCAGGCCGCCGTCCGAGGGCTCAGCCCGCTGGCGGTCGGCACCCCGGAGGAGACGTCCTCGACGGACATGGACGCGGGCGAGGGTCGCGGCACGATGCGGCGCTACGGTTCGACGCGAACGAACTTCACCGGGCCGTCGTGCTTCGGCACGCCGGCGATGAAGAAGGGCGTGGTGATCATCTGCGCCGCCGTCGTGTCGGCGCCGGGCTTGCGCTCCACGTACTCGATGACCAGCGTGTCGCCATCGCGCTTCACCGCGGTGAACTCCACGCCGTAGCCGGCCGACGACCGTTCGCCCAGGAAGAGGCCGGCGATCATCGTGCTCTCGAAGGTGACCTTCGGCATGGCGCGCCGCACCGGCAGCGACTTCCACAGATCGGCCCACTCGTCGGGCGTGCGGGCAATCACCTCGCGGTACTCGTTCACGCCGCTCATCGGCCCGAGTTCGACGGGCACGATCGCCCGGCCGGCGGGCGCCGCCGATGCCGACGGCGACGCCGGGCGCCGCACCTGGTAGACGCGGATCTCGGTTTCGCGCGATACGGGCGCGTCGCTGCGCAGGCGCGAGCGCGCCTCGACGCGCAGCAGGTAGCGCCCGGGCGCGACGTCGGCCAGCGGGATCTTCGCCGTGTAGCCGTAGCCGCCGCGCGCCCCCTGCAGTTCGCTGCTGTTGCGCTCGTCCTCGATCTTGAACGCCTGCCGGCCGTCCTCGCCGATGAGCGTCGTGAGGATGTCGACCCGGTGCGGACTCTTCGTGTCGTTGTCATAGACCTCCGCGAAGAGCGAGAGCGTGTCGCCCTGCACGAAGTCGCGCATCACCGACGGCGGGCCTGGCAGCACGTCCTTCAACTGCTCGTCGGAGCGGGCGGTGGGTGTCATCGCCGAGGAGAGCGATGTGATGACGAGACCGCTGATCGACATCGGCTCCTTCGAGAAATCGGGCACCACGAGGTCGTAGGGCAGCGAGCCCACCAGGCCGCCGCTCTCGCGCGCGGCCAGCCGCAGTTGATACCGGCCCGGTGGCAGGTCGAGCCGCGTCAGCATGCGGAACCCGCCAGCCAGCACGGCCTGATGGGTCTGCGGCGAGAGCGCGAGATCGATCTTGCTGCGGTCGCCGTTGCGAATCTTGCCCTGCGCGTCGATGGCGATCATCGACAGCTCGATGGTGTTGAGGAACTTCCCGTCCTTCCCGGCGAACCGGAGCTGGCGCCCGGCGAGCTGGGTCACCACCAGCACCGAGGCGCTGGACTCCGGGCCCTTGAAGGCCGCCGCCGTGACGCCCATGGGCAGATCGGGCTCCGGCAGCGGGCTGTTGAGCGCCTCGCGCAGCACGGCCGAGGTTTCGGCCGCCGTGCCGGCGTCGGTGGTCGTGAAGCGGGGCTCGGCCTTGCCCTTGGGCGCCACATAGCCCTTGCGCGCGCGCACCTCGAGGCCGGGGCGCGTCACGCGCACGTCGATCTTGCGGTAGCGGCCGTCGCGCCGGGGGTTGGTCGGATAGTAGCCGAGCACGTAGTAGCTGCTGTTGTCGCGGACGACGCGGTCGAACGCCGTGGCGAAGTCGTTGCTGTTGACCGCGGCCAGGCCGCCGGTCTGCTCGGCGAGCACCCGCAGGCTGTCCTGCGCCAGGCGCAGTTCCTCGCCGAAGGCCTCGGGCCCGACGCCGAGGCCGGGATCGTCGGCAAAGCCGGTCATCTCGATCGAGTCGTCGCCCATGGTGGTGAGCCCGCGCGGGTCGATGGTGTAGAACGCGACGTTGCTGCGCGTGGCGGCGCCGATGGCGTCGCGGACCGAGTCGAAGACCGTGCTGGCCTCGCGCGCCTCGAACACGTTGTAGACGTCGTAGTCGATGCCCTCGCTGATGAAGAGCACCGCCTTGCGGCGCCCGCGCACGCCCTCCATGTAGGTGGCCACCGACCGCAGCGTGTCCATCGCGGACCGCGCCTGGTAGGCGCGAATCTGGTCGTCGGGGTCGAGGATGTCCGCGCGCGTGAGCGCGGAGTCGCGCGGCAACTGGCGCTGGCGCTGGTACTCGTCCATCCGGTTCAGCGCGCGCGAGCGCACCTTGTTGCCCATGAACCGGTCGACCGCGTCCAGCAGCAGGCGCTTGTTGCTGGTGAACTCCTGGCCGGCGTCGGTGCGGCCGCTGGTGTGGACCACCGCCGCGAGGTCGTTGGCGCCGAGGTGGCGCTCGATGAACTGCCGCGCCGCCCGCTTCACGAGCACCGACCGCAACGGGTGCGTGTGGAGGTCGTCGAGCACGATCACGACCATCCGGCCCTCGAAGCGATCGTTGATCCGCACGTCGGGTTCCACCGGCGGGCGCTCGACGACGACGCGATCGGCGCGTTCCACCGGGATGTCGACGATCGAGAACAGCTCCACCTTCTGGGGCTTGCCGTCCTCGAGCACCTGGAAGTCGT
This sequence comes from Vicinamibacteraceae bacterium, assembly GCA_039812685.1. Lineage (GTDB taxonomy): Bacteria > Acidobacteriota > Vicinamibacteria > Vicinamibacterales > JAFNAJ01 > JBDIBB01. Next base: position 13,246 of record JBDIBB010000033.1, on the reverse strand, counting down.
CGCGCGTCAGGTCGCGGACGAATTGGCCCGTGCGGTCGGTGACGATGGCATCGACCTCGACGTATTCGACCTGCACGCGGAACGTGACCGGGGGCATGCCGGGCGTGGGCTGTCCGCGCGGCGGCGTCGAGGCCTGCGGCGGCGGGGATTGCGCGGCGGCAGGCGACGCGCGGTTGCCGGATCCGGAAGCCTGCGCGAGGAGCCCGGCTCCGCACGCGAGCACGAGGCTGGCTGCGACGAGATGACGAGGGGGCATGGCCGTGAGAAGAACCCGTGTCGAAGGCATTTGACGAGCGGCGGCGGCCGGCGGCCTGACGGACCGGGACACCGCCGGCAGGAAACGGTCCCTCCGATTATACGGGGCGCGGCGGGCCGCCACGCAGGCCGGCCGGCGGCCGGCCGCGTCTCAGGGAGAACGCGCCGGCGGGCACCCTGGCCCGATCCGGGCGCTATACTTTCCCCATGACGCCCGACATCGCCGCCATCCAGGCAGCCCTTCGCGAAGACGGTCTCGACGGCTGGCTCTGGTACGACTTCCAGGGCAACAACCCCATCGCCCGGCGCCTGGCGGGGCTGGAGGGCAGCGGCAAGATGACCACCCGCCGCTGGTATTACCTGGTGCCCGCCAGCGGCGAGCCGCGCAAGCTGGTGCACGCCATCGAGCGCCACAACCTCGATCACCTGCCCGGCACCACCCGCACCTACGCCCGGCGGGAGACGCTCTCGGCCGGGCTCGACGCGCTGCTGGCCGGATGCCGCCGCGTGGCGATGGAGTACTCGCCCGGGTGCGGCATCCCCTACCTGTCGCGCGTGGATGCCGGCACGCTCGACGCCGTGCGCGAGCGCGGCGTCGAGGTGATCTGCTCGGGCGACCTCGCGCAGCGGTTCGAGGCGCGCTGGAGCGCCCAGGCGTACGACACGCACAAGGCGGCTTCGGCGGCCCTGTACCGCATCAAGGACCGCGCCTTCGACGAGGTGCGGCGCCGGCTGCGCGACGGCGTGGCGACGACCGAACTCGACATCCAGCGCCTGATGCTGCGGTGGTTCGACGAGGAGGGCCTGGTGGCCGACTCCACGCCGAACGTCTCGGCGCAGGAGAACGCGGGCGATCCGCACTACCACCCGAGCGAGGATCACTTCCGCCCCATCAATCCCGGCGAGGTGCTGCTGCTCGATCTGTGGGGCAAGCTGGCGGCACCAGGCGCCGTGTACGCCGACATCGCGTGGGTGGCCTTCACCGGCGCCGCCGTGCCTGCCGAGGTGACGCGGGCCTTCGACACGGCCGCGCGCGCGCGCGACACGGCGGTGGCCGCCGTGCAGCGGGCCGTGCACGCCGGCGAGGAACTGCGCGGCTGGCAGGTGGACCGCGCCGCCCGCGACGTGCTGGAAGCCGCCGGCTACGGGCCGGAGATCTGGCACCGCACCGGCCACAGCCTCGGCGAGACCGTGCACGGCAACGGCGTGCACATGGACGACTACGAGACACACGACGACCGGCGCCTGCTGCCGGGCACGGCCTTCACGATCGAGCCGGGCCTCTATTTCGCCAGCTTCGGCGTCCGAACCGAGATCAACGTCTTCGTCACGGAGGGTGACGCCCTGGTCACCGGACCGTCGCAGGATCACGTGCTGCCGCTGGCCGGCTGATCGCCTGCCGCGTGCCTGGAGGAAGCCGCTCGATGTCCACCCGACGCACCACCCTGTTCTACGCCGTCCTGATCGCCGTGGCCTCGGCCGCCATCGGCATGGTGATCGCCTCGCGGCTCGACCTGTCGCCGGCGTCCACGGCGGCGCCGCTGGCGGCCCCGGAGGTGAACCGCGCGCCGATCGGCGGGCCCATCGACGCGATGACGTTCCGCAACATCGCACGGGACGCGACGCCGATGGTGGTCAACATCCGCACCGAGAGCCAGCAGCGCGCGCGCGACCTGAGCGAGTTCTTCGGCGAGGACGTCCTCCCGTTCTTCGGCCCCCGTCCGCGCAGCCCGCGCAACAACATCACCGAGGGCGCGGGCACCGGCTTCGTCATCGACAAGGCGGGCTTCATCCTCACCAACAACCACGTGGTGGAGGGTGCGACGAGAATCGAGATCGGCTTCTTCAACCGGGCCTTCGGCGACGACGACACCCGCACCTACGCCGCGCGCATCGTCGGCCGCGACCCGCTCACCGACAGCGCGCTGCTCGAGCTCACCGACAAGCCGAAGTTCGAGCTGCTGGCCGCCCGCTTCGGCGACTCCGATCAGATGGCCCCCGGCGACTGGGTGATGGCCATCGGCAACCCCTTCAACCTCGCCCACACGGTGACGGTCGGCGTCGTCAGCGCGATTGGCCGTCCGTTTGCCCCGATCACCGGCCGCGAGCAGCCCATGATCCAGACCGATGCCGCCATCAACCCCGGCAACTCGGGCGGGCCGCTGCTGAACGTGCGCGGCGAGGTCATCGGCATGAACACGGCGATCATCTCCGATCGCGGCCAGGCCGGGAACCTCGGCATCGGCTTCGCGGTGCCGATCAACGACGTCATCGAACTGCTGCCGCAACTGCGCCAGGGGAAGGTCATCCGCGGCCGCATCGGCGTCGAACTGAGCCGCACGGTCACTCGCGAGATGCTGCAGCAGATGGGCTCGGCCTCCGGCAATGGCGCGCTGGTGGCCTCCGTGACCCGCAGCGGCGCCGCCGACAGGGCCGGCGTCAAGCGTGGTGACGTGATCGTCGAGTACAACGGCCAGCCCGTGAAGGACAACGACGAGCTGGTGAATCGCGTCGTCCACACCACGCCAGGCACCTCGGTGCCGATGAAGGTGCTGCGCGACGGCAAACCGCAGGCGCTCACCGTCAAGGTGGAGGAACTGGATCTGGCGGCCGAGGGCGGCACGCCGGAGGAGGAAACGGCCGACGCCAGCCCGGGGTTCGGCCTCGGCATCCAGGATCTCACGCCGGACATCGCCCGCCGGCTGCGCCTGCCCTCGGGAACCACGGGCGCCGTCGTGGTCGAGGTGGAGCCCCGCAGCCCGGCGGCCCGCGCCGGCGTGCTCGAACGCGACGTCATCGTGGAGGTGAACCGCCGGCAGGTGTCGGACTCGGCCGAGGCGACCCGCGAACTGCAGCGGGTGAAGCCGGGCGAGGTGGCCACCCTGGTGGTCCTGCGCGCCAACGGCCAGGAGTACTTCATCACCATGCGCAAGGAGTAGCAGGCGCCGCGCCAGGCGGCCTTCGACGCCCGGCGGGCCGGCGGCCTGCCGGGCGTTCGCGTCTGCACGGCGCCGATCGATCGCCCACGCCGGCGGGCCCGCTGACGATGACGCTCACCGACAGGATGCGCCGCACCATCCGTGCCCACGGGCCAATCACCGTGGCGGCGTTCATGGAGTCCGCCCTCTACGACGCGCAGGACGGCTACTACGCGACCTCGGCGCAACGCTCGGGCCGCGCCGGCGACTTCTACACCAGCGTGGACGTGGGCCCGCTCTTCGGCGAGCTGATGGCGGAGTTCGCGGCGCGCCGATGGGCGGCGTGGCGAGACGGGGCGCCGCCCGATGAGCCGTTCTGGCTGATCGAAGCCGGCGCGGGCAACGGCCGGCTCATGCGCGACCTGCTCGACACGCTGGCCGCCGAACAGCCGGCCTGCTACGCGGCGGCGCGTGTGGGGCTGGTCGAACGCAGCGCGCGGGCGCGCGCGGCACACGCCGCCACGCTCGGCCCGCACGCGCCGCGCCTGGCGTGGTCCGACGCCGAGTTGCCGCCGGCGGCCAGCGGCCTGCTGCTGTCCAACGAGTTGCTGGACGCGTTTCCCGCCCACCGCGTCCGCATGACGCCAGACGGCCTGCGCGAAGTCCACGTCACGGAACGCGACGGCCGGCTCACCCTGATCGACGGCCCGCCCTCGTCACCGGATCTCGCCGCCTACCTTGCCGCGGCGAACGTCGCGCTGGCCGATGGCGCGGTGGCCGACCTCAGCCTGTCGGCCATCGCCTGGGTGCGCGAGGCCGCACGGCGGCTGTCGCACGGGACGATCCTGTTCGTGGACTACGGCTACGAGGCGCGCGAACTGTTCTCCTCCCATCGTCGCGAAGGGACGCTGGTCAGCTACGAGCGGCACCAGTTCGACCCCGCCGATTCCGGTTCGGATCCGGACCATCCGCCATGGCTGTCGAGGCCCGGCCGCCGCGACCTGACCACCCACGTGGATTTCACCAGCGTGAGCCGGGCCGCGGAGGCGGAGGGCTGGAGGCGCGAGTGCCTGCTCGAACAATCGCGCTTTCTGATCGATCTCGGGCTCGGCGCGCGCCTGGCGTCCAGCCGCGGGAGCAGCCCGGCCGACATCAGGCGGCGGCTCGCCGCCAAGGCCCTCGCCCTGCCGCTCGGCCCCGGCGGCTCGCATCGCGCGCTGGTGCTCACCAGGCGCGGCCCCGGCCGGCAGGTATAATCCGGCGTCATGCCCGCCCCCCCCATCGAGCGTGAGGTGAAGCTCGCCTTCGACAGCGCTGACGACGCCCGCGCGGCCGTGGTGGCCGCCGGCGGCACGCCGCTGCACGACCGGCGCCTCCAGGAAGACTGCCTGCTCGACACCGCCGACCGCCAGCTTCGCGCACGGGGTACGGCCCTGCGCCTCCGGATGGAGGCGGGCAAGAGCCGCGTCACCTTCAAGGGCCCGGTCCAACCCGGCGTGATGAAGGTGCGGGAGGAATGGGAGACCCTGGTCGGCGACGGGGAGACCCTGCTCCGCATCCTCGAAGCACTGGGGTTCACGCCGTGGTTCCGCTACCAGAAGTACCGCGAGGAGTACTCGCTGCTCGACGTGATCGTTGCCGTCGACGAGACGCCGGTGGGCGCCTATGTCGAACTGGAGGGCAGCGAGGAGGGCATCGACGCGGCGGCGGTACGCCTCGGGCGGACGCGAGCCGATTACCTGGTCCAGTCGTACCACACGCTGTTCGCCCTGCACCGCCAGCACACCGGCGGGCAGGCGTCGGACATGCTGTTCGAGACCGAGTGACCGCGGCGCTGCCTCCCGCGCTCGTCCTCACGGCAGGACTGGGCACGCGGCTCTGGCCGATCACCACGCGGGTGGCCAAGCCGGCCGTGCCGCTGGCCGGCCCCACGCTGATCGAACGGATCCTCCGCCAGCTCGCCCGCCAGGGGGTGCGCGACGCGGTGCTGAACCTCCACCACAATCCCGCGACGATCGCCGACGTCGTGGGCGACGGCACGCAGTTCGGCCTGCGCGTCCGCTATTCGCTCGAGCCGGAGATCCTCGGGTCGGCCGGCGGGCCGCGTCACGCACTGCCGCTGCTCGACGAGGAGACGTTCCTGATCGTCAACGGCGACACGCTCACCGACATGCCGCTCGCGCCGCTCGTCGAGCGGCACCACCTCACCGGCGCCTCGGTGACGATGGCCGTGGGGCCCCTGCCGGCCGCGCACTACAACGGCGTGATCCTCGACGGAGGCGACGTCGTCACCGGCTTCTCGCCGGCCGGACAGACGGCCGGGGCGTGGCACTTCGTGGGCCTTCAGGTGGCGCACCGCGACGCGTTCGCCTGGATCGCCGACGGCGTCGCCGTCGACAGCGTGGGGGCGACCTACCGCGAGATGGTGCGCGAGCGCCGGGGCAGCATCCGTGCCATGCGCACCCACGCGCGCTTCATCGACGTGGGACGTCCCGCCGACTACCTCCAGGCCGCCCTGGCGCTCGAGGGCGCGCCCGGCAGCGGCCCGCTGTGCGACCCCGCGGCCGAGATCGCGCCCGACGCCGAGCTGACACAATGCGTCGTCTGGCCGGGCGCCGTCGTGCGGCGAGGCTGCCGGCTGCACCGGTGCATCGTCACGGACGTGCGGGTCCCGGCGGGCCTGCGCGTCGAGGCGGCCAGCCTGGTGCCCGCCGCCGGGCTGTCGCCAGGGCCGGAGGATCGCGTGGTGGCGGGCTGCCTGGTGGCGCCCTTCGCGTGACGCGCGGCGCAAGGCCCGGCCGCGGGGCTACCGGTCCGCATCGTTCTCCGATACCCTGACATCGCCATGACGACCACTGCTGAAGACGGGGGCGCGCACGGGCGCGTCGAGGCGTATCTCGCCCGCACCGGGCTCGCCGCGCGCGGCGCACGCGTGGTGCCGCTCACGGGCGATGCCAGCGATCGCCGCTACTATCGACTGTTCGTCCCCGACATGCCGACGCGTGTGCTGGCGGTCTATCCGGGGGCCTTCGACTACGCGACGCTGAACTTCGTCAACGTCGGCGAGCTGCTGCTGCGCATGCCGCTGCCGGTTCCCGCGATCCTCGCCCACGAGGACGATCTCGGCGTGCTCGTGCAGGAGGATCTCGGCGACGTCACGCTGCAGGCCCACCTGGGCGCGGCGCCACTGGCCGATCACGCGGCGCTCTACCGGCAGGCGGTGAGCTTCATCGCCGTGATCCAGCAGCGCGGACGCGACCTCGCCTCGCCCGGCTACCTGCCCTACAAGGTGGCCTTCGACGTCGAGAAGCTCACCTGGGAGATGGACTTCTTCGTACGGCACTTCCTCGAGGCCTATCGCGGCGTCCGGATCAGCGACGCGGGGCGCACGGCCCTGCGCGCGGAGCTGGCGCTGGTCGTCGAGGAGCTGGCCGCCGAGCCACGCGTCCTCTGCCACCGCGACTACCACAGTCGCAACCTGATGCTGAAGGAAGGACGGCTCTACATCATCGACTTCCAGGACGCGCGGATGGGGCCCGACACCTACGATCTGGCCTCGCTCCTGCGCGATCCCTACGTGGACATCGGCGAGCGTGCCACCGAGGACCTCGTGGCGTACTTCCTGGCGCTCATCGGAGCCACCGGCCGCGAGCGCGAGTTCAGGCAACGGCTGGATCTGATGGCGCTGCAGCGCGTGCTGAAGGCGCTGGGCACCTACGGCTACCAGGCGACGGCGCGCATGAACCCCGTCTACATCCAGTACATCCCGCGGTCGCTGCGCAACGTGCACGACATCCTGCACCGTTACCCGCGGTTCGGCCGGCTGCAGGAGATCCTCGGCAGCCACCTGGACGAACTCGGCTAGCCGCCGGCCCACGGCGCGGCGCGGCCGGCGGCCGTGACCGTCCGGTGTCGGGACGCGAGGAGGTTCGGACGGCTCGGGTCCGTCGGTTCACGTTAGAATGACAGGTTCCGTCCGCCGCGGATTCCGATGATGCACGCGCCTTTCGGCCTCTCGACGCACCTGTTCCACGATCAGCGCCTCTGCCGCGAGCACCTCGAGGCGATCGCCGCCCACGGCTTCACGGGCATCGAACTGTTCGCGACGCGCACGCACTTCGACTACCACGATCCCGCGGCCATCGACGCGCTGGCCGGCTGGCTCGAGGCGACCGGCCTGCGCCTCGACAGCGTGCACGCGCCGATCGCCGAGGGGCTGGCCGGCACGGTCTGGGGTCCGCCGCTGTCGATCGCCTCGGGTGACGCCGCGGCGCGAACGCGCGCCGTCGACGAGACGCTTGCGGCCCTCGCGCTGGCCCGCACCGTCCCCTATCGCCACCTGGTGGTGCACCTGGGCCAGCCCGACGCGGCGCCGCGGCCGCACGGCGACAACAACCGCGACGCCGTCTGCCGCAGCATCGACACGCTGCGCGAGGCGGCCGCCGCCGCGCGCGTGAAGCTCGCCCTCGAACTCATCCCGAACCGGCTCTCGACGGCTGCCGCGCTCGTGCGCCTGCTCGACGATCTCGACCTGCGCGACGCAGGCGTGTGCCTCGACTTCGGCCATGCCTTCCTCGGCGGCGACCTGGTGGACGCGATCGAGACCGTCTCGGGCGCGCTCCTCACCACGCACGTGCACGACAACCGCGGCGTGACCGATGACCACCTGGTTCCCTTCGAGGGCCGGATCGACTGGAACCAGGCCCTGTTCGCGTGCCAGAAAGTGGGCTACGACGGCGTCTGGACGCTCGAGGTGGCCAACACGTCCACGCCGGCGGCCGTGCTCGCGCGCGCCCGCGAGGCCTGCGGCCGCTTCCGCGACATCCTCGCCAGCTGACACCGGAGACACCGTGCACACCTACATCCAGGACATCGCGCGCCACGAGGGCCAGCGGGTCACCATCAAGGGCTGGCTGCACAACCGCCGGAGCAGCGGCCGAATCCACTTCCTGACCGTCCGCGACGGATCGGGGTTCATCCAGGTGGTGATGTCGAAGGCGGCCGTCGGCGACGAGGCGTTCCAGCGCGCCGATCACCTGTCACAGGAGACCTCGCTGATCGTCACGGGCACCGTGCGGGCCGACCAGCGCGCGAAGGGCGGCTACGAAATCGACGCGCAGTCGTTCGACGTGGTGGCGCCGTCGGCCGACTACCCGATCACCCCGAAGGAGCACGGCGTCGACTACCTCATGGATCGCCGTCACCTGTGGATCCGCACCGAGCGCCAGCAGGCCATCCTGCGCGTGCGCCACGAGGTGATCGACGCGGTGCGCGACTACTTCAACAGCCGCGACTTCATCCTGGCCGACACGCCAATCTTCACGCCGTCGGCCTGCGAGGGGACGAGCACGCTGTTCCCGGTGCAGTACTTCGAGGACACCACCGCCTACCTCACGCAGAGCGGGCAGCTCTACAACGAGGCCAATGCGATGGCGCTCGGCCGCGTCTACTGCTTCGGCCCGACGTTCCGCGCCGAGAAGTCGAAGACGCGCCGCCACCTCACCGAGTTCTGGATGGTGGAGCCCGAGGTCGCCTACGCCGATCTCGACGACGTGATCCGGCTGGCCGAGGGCCTGGTGGCCGAAGTGGTCGCGCGCGTGCTCGACCGTCGCCGCACCGAACTCACCGTGCTGGAGCGCGACACCCGGCCGCTCGAATCGGTGAAGACGCCCTTCCCGCGGATCACCTACGACGAGGCCGCGGCGTTCCTCGTCGAACAGGGGCTGCCGTTCCAGTACGGCACCGACTTCGGCGGCACCGACGAGACGGTGCTCTCGGGACGCTACGACCGCCCCGTGGCCGTCACGCATTATCCGGCCGCGGTGAAGGCGTTCTACATGAAGCCCGACCCGGCGCAGCCCGACAAGGCGCTGTGCGTGGACGTGCTCGCGCCCGAAGGCTACGGCGAGATCATCGGCGGCGGCCAGCGCCTGGACGATCTCGACCTGCTGGTACGGCGCATCGAGGAGCACCAGCTCCCGCCCGAGGCCTTCGAATGGTACGTCGACCTGCGCCGCTACGGCAGCGTGCCGCACGGCGGCTTCGGCATGGGCATCGAGCGCTGCGTGGCCTGGATCTGCGGCCTGGAGCACGTGCGTGAGACCATCCCGTACGCCCGCATGCTCTACCGCCTCTATCCATGAAGATCGGCCTCGTCTCCCTCGGCTGCCCCAAGAACCTCGTCGACTCCGAGGTGATGCTGGGCCTCGCGCAGCAGGCCGGTCACGAGGTGACCGCCGACAGCGACGCCGCCGACGTGCTGGTGGTCAACACGTGCGCGTTCATCGACGGCGCCAAGCAGGAATCGGTCAACGCCATCCTCGAGATGGCGCAGCGCAAGCACGCGGGGCGGCCACGGCGGCTCGTCGTCACCGGCTGCCTGGCCGAGCGCTACCGTGAGGAACTGCGGAAGGAGATCCCCGAGATCGACGCGGTGCTGGGCACCGGCGAGGTCCCGCGCTTCGTCGACGCCATCGAGGGGCGCGACCTCACGCCGGCCTCCAGTGACGCGCCGCCAGGAGGCCGGACGGCGCCGGTTGCGCTCTACCGGCGCAACGGCGCGAACACCGCCGCGCCGGCCGCGCCACGCCGCGTGCCGGCCCGCCACCGCGGCGGCGCTCTCGCGCGCGAGCTGCCGACCTACATCTACGAGGCGTCGACGCCCCGCGTGCTGGCGACGCCGCGGCACTTCGCGTACGTGAAAGTGGCCGAGGGCTGCGACTACGCCTGCAGCTTCTGCATCATTCCCACGCTGCGCGGCCGGTACCGGAGCCGCGACGCCGACGACATCGTGCGCGAGGCGCACGCGCTGGCGGCGCAGGGCGTGAAGGAACTCATCCTCGTCTCGCAGGACACCACCTTCTACGGCGTGGATCGCCGCGAGAAGGGCGCCCTGGCCCCGCTGCTGCGCGCCCTGTCGGACGTCGCCGGGCTCGAATGGATCCGCCTGCTCTACCTCTACCCCACGACGATCACCGACGACGTGCTCGACGTGATGGCCGATTCGGCCAAGGTGTGCCGCTACGTCGACCTCCCGCTCCAGCACTGCGCCCGGCCGGTGCTCGAGCGCATGCGGCGACCGGGAGACCGGACGTCGTACGCACGGCTGCTGCGTCGCATCCGCGACCGGGTGCCCGGCGTCAGCCTGCGCACGACCTTCATCGTCGGGTTCCCGGGCGAGACCGACGCCGACGTCCAGGATCTGCTCGGCTTCGTCCGCGAGATCGAGTTCGACCACGTGGGCGTGTTCACCTACTCCCACGAGGAGGACACGGCGGCCTGGGCGCTCGACGACGACGTGCCGGCGCCGGAGAAGACACGGCGGCGGGACGCCGTCATGAAGCTGCAGCGCGAGATCGTCACGCGACGGCACGCCCGGCGCCGCGGCGAGCGCGTGCGCGCGATCGTGGACGGCCCCGCACCCGAGCACGACCTCGTGCTGTGCGGGCGGCTCGAGTGCCAGGCACCGGACATCGACCCGGTGGTCTACTTCACCGAGTGCGACCCGGCCGCGCTGCCGCCCGGCAGCCTGGTGGAGGCGGAGATCGTCGCCGCCCGCGGCTACGACCTGGTGGTGCGGCCGCTCGGCGCCGACACGCGCTGATCGCGATCGTCGCCGCGAGACGCCCCACCGCACACCCCGCAAGGCACGCGCCTGTCGCGGGATCAGTCAGATGTGGTAGGCTATCGTGTTGCTCCCTGACATCGGGGAGCCGCCAGTGGGCTGGTGCCCACTTTTTTGGTTTCTGGGGGATGCCCGTCGGGGGGAACGCACGTCGTGCCGGCTGACGCGAAGCTGAGCCGCATTCGGCCTATCGCCGAGCGCGTCGTCGCCAGTCACGGACTCGATCTCTTCGAGCTGCAGATGCGGCGCGAGTCGGTCGGATGGGTGCTGCGGGTCTTCATCGACCGCCCGCCCGAGGTCGACGCCGAGGGGCGCGTCGAGGTGGAGCGCGCCGAGCGCGCCATCGGCATCGACGAGTGCCAGCGCGTGAGCGAGGATCTGAGCACCGTGCTCGACGTCGAGGATGCCGTCGACGTGTCCTACACCCTGGAGGTGTCCTCGCCGGGCATCGACCGGCCGCTGCGCGGCGCGCAGGATTACCTGCGATTCCGTGGCCGGCTGGCGCGGATTGTGGTGCGGGTTCCGGTGAACGGCCAGTCGCACTTCGAGGGCCGCATCGATCGGCTCGACGGCGGCGAGATCGTCCTGCGGGCCGGCACGAAGGAGAAGAGGGTGCCGCTCGCGCTCGTGTCCCGGGCGCGCCTCGTGGTGGAATTCTGAGCCGGGCAGGCCGTCCCGGCGTGTGGTGACGCGCAATGAGCACCAGCCCGATCGTGCAGAACATCGAGACGCTCGCCAAGGAGCGTGGCATCGACGCCAGCGTCGTGATCGCAGCCGTCGAAGAGGCCGTGCTCCACGCCTCGCGCAAGGTCTACAAGGGCGACGAGAACCTGCGGACGCAGTTCAACACCGAAACGGGCCAGGTGGAGCTGTTCGCCGTCAAGCACATCGTGGCGGAGGTGGCCAATCCCGCCGTCGAGATCTCGCTCGCCGAAGCACGCGAACTCTATGGCGAGGAGGCCGACGTCGGCATGGAGATCGAGTTCCCCCGATCGACCGAGGTGCTCGGACGCATCGCCGCGCAGACAGCCAAGCAGGTGATCTTCCAGAAGGTCCGCGAGGCCGAGCGGGAAACGATCTACGGGGAGTACAGCGAACGCGTCGGCGAGGTGATCAACGCCACGGTCAAGCGCTTCGAGCAGGGTGACATCATCCTGGAGGTCCAGAACCGGGTGGAAGCCATCCTGCTCCGCAAGGAGCAGTCGCGCGCGGAGAGCTACAACGTCGGCGATCGCCTGCGCGCCGTCATCCGGGGCGTCTCCAAGAGCGCGAAGGGACCGCAGATCATCCTCTCGCGGACCGATCCCGCCCTGCTCGTCAAGCTGTTCGAGCAGGAGGTGCCCGAGATCTACGATGGCACCGTGGTGATCCGCGGCGCCGTGCGCGAGGCCGGCGATCGCGCCAAGGTGGCCGTCTACTCGCGCGAACGCGACGTGGACCCGGTGGGCGCCTGCGTCGGCATGAAGGGCACGCGCGTGCAGGCCATCATCCGCGAACTGCGCGGCGAGAAGATCGACATCGTCGAGTACTCCGAGGATCCGGTCGCCTTCGTCACCCACGCCATCAGCCCGGCCCGCGTCCAGCGCGTGAGCATCGTCGACGATGCCGAGCACGTGATGGAGGTGGTCGTCGAGGACAAGCAGCTCTCGCTGGCCATCGGCAAGAAGGGACAGAACGTCCGGCTCGCGGCCAAGCTCACCGGCTGGAAGATCGACATCAAGAGCGAGGAAGAGAAGCGGCGCGAGGTGGAAGCGCAGTTCGCCGAACTCGCAGGCGCGCTCGAGGCCAGCCCGACCGGGTCGGTCGCCGAGGCCTCCAGTGCCCTCGACGAACTGCTGGGCGGCGTCTCCTCGCCGGCCGAGCCGGCCGGCGCCGGATCCGGGGTCGACGGCGCCGCAGACGTTCCGGCCGACACCGGCCAGGAGCAGGAGTAGGTCCCCGAGCCGCATGAGCGGCCGGGTCAGTGCAACCGAGGCAACGTGGCGACAGTCAGGATTTACAAGGTCGCGGAACTCCTGAGCACCTCGAGCCAGGAAGTGATGGCCCTGCTGAAGCAGGACCACGGCATCGAGGTCAAGAGCGCGTCGAGCACGATCGAGGAGGTCGTGGCCCGCCAGTTCGTCGAGCGGCTGGCACGCCAGCGGGGCCTCTCCCTGCCGCCGCCAGCGCAGATGTTCGGCGATGCGCCCGTGCCGGCACGCGGCAAGAAGTCCGGCGGCAAGGCGGTCGAGCCTCCCAAGCCGGCCGCGCCGGCGCTGCCGCCCCCGCGACTCGTGAAGACGATTCGGCCGTATGTGCCCGCGGGCGAGCCCGAGGTGGCCGCGCCAGGGGTGACAACCGTGCCACCCGTCGCCCCGCCTGCCGAGGCAGCGCTGCCGGCAGCCCCGCCCGATGGGGGCGTGCCAGCGCCGGTCGAGGAGATCGGGGGACCCGAGCCGGCGCCGGCCAT
>JBDIBB010000032.1:0-36047 GCA_039812685.1 Vicinamibacteraceae bacterium | reverse complement strand
GCGCAGCAGGCTGGACACCGGCCGACGTCGATGCGGCGATCTCGGCGATCAAGGTGTCTTCGGCCGACGGGGCTCCAGATTCCCGCTCCAGACGCCGGCGAACGCCGGCGAGCGTCAGGCCCTCGTTCAGCACGAGGTCGCGAATGCGCAGCGCGCGCGCCACGTCCTCCCGCCGATAGACGCGAGGCCCCGAGACCGTCTTCGAGACGCCGAGATCCCGAAACTCGTTCTCCCACGATCGCAGGACGTACGCCGGCACCCTGAGCAGCTCGCACACCTCGGCTGCCTTGAAGGCCGGCTTGTCGGGGATCACGATGTCTTCGGACACGTTGCCAGGTGGTCAGTATAGCGTAGGGCCCCGCGGCCCCGGGCCTGCTGGCCTCAGGCCCTTTCGTCGGGTTTGCTGCCGCGGCCCTCGCGGCGGCGCACGTGCATGCGAATCGGCGTGCCCTCGAAGCCGAAGGCCTCGCGCAGGCGATTCTCCAGGAACCGCTGGTAGGAGAAGTGGAACTTCGTCGCCACGTTGGTGAAGAAGACGAAGGTGGGCGGCGCCACCATCGTCTGGGCCGTGTAGAGGATGCGCACCTCGCGGCGGCCGGGGCTGGCCGGCGGATGCACCGCCGTGACGGCCTCGATGAACCGGTTGAGCTCGCTCGTGGGCACGCGCCGGCGCCGCGCCTCGGCGACGGCCTGCACCGTCTCGAGCAGCTTCGGCGTCCGCTCGCCGGTCGTCGCCGACACGTGCAGCAGCGGCGCATAGGCGAGGAACTTCAGGCCGCGTCGCACCTCCTCGTCGAAGCCCTTCACGAAGTCGGGCCCACGCCCCTTGGTCAGGTCCCACTTGTTGGCCGCGACGATCACCCCGCAACCGGCGCGCTCGGCCTCGCCGGCAATCGCGGCGTCCTGGTCGGTGGCGCCCTCCGTCGCGTCGAGCACCAATACCGCCACGTCGGCGCGCTCGATGGCGCGCCGCGCCACGATCACGCTGATCGACTCGACCTGCCCCGATCGCGCCACACGCCCCGGACGCCGGATGCCCGCCGTGTCGATCAGCCGGAACACGAGACCGTGCCATCGCAGGACGGTGTCGATGGCATCGCGCGTCGTGCCGGGGATGTCGGAGACGATCACCCGTTCCTCACGCACGAGGCGATTGACGAGCGACGACTTCCCGACGTTGGGACGCCCGACGATCGCCACCGAGATCTCGTCCTCGACCGCGGGCCCCGACGGGGCGGCGGCCGCGGCGTGCCGCACGCGCTCGACGACCGCGTCGAGCAGGTCGTTGACCGCCTGCCCGTGCTCGGCCGCGATCTCCACGACGGGCTCGATTCCCGTCTCGTAGAACTCCAGCGCCAGGTCGCGGGCCCGGCGGTCGTCCATCTTGTTGACGGCCAGCACGATCGGCTTGCCCGTGGCGCGCAGCAGACGGGCGAGTTCGCGATCCCCGCTGACGAAGCCCTCACGGCCGTCCACGAGGAACACGAAGAGGTCGGCCGAGTCGATCGCGCGCCTGCCCTGCTCGGTGACGAGCGCCTGCAGCGGATCCTCGGTGGCGCCGTAGAGACCGCCGGTGTCCACCAGGCGGAACCACACGCCGTTCCACTCGGCATCCTGCCCCAGCGCGTCGCGGGTGGTGCCGGCCACGGGCGTCACGATGGCCCGCCGCGTCCTGGTGATGCGGTTGAAGAGGGTCGACTTGCCGACGTTGGGGCGGCCGACCAGCACGACGGTGGGCAGGCGACGGGTAGCCATCTCTGAGCGCCGCGGGCGCGTCGCGCCCGGCTGCGTGTGAACCTGATTATGCCGGAAGGCGTCGCCCCTGTCTCTTGACACGGCTAAATGCTTGTACCTATGCTGCTTACGGGGATGGAGCCCGCGCGCCGATGATCAAGGTCGACATCGTGAACGAGGTGGCCAGGACCGCCGACATCACCAAGGTGAAGGCCGAGATCGCCGTCGACGCGGTCTTCAACGCCATGCGCGACTCGATGCAGCGGGGCGAGCGGATCGAACTGCGCGGCTTCGGCGTGTTCCAGGTGAAGCCCCGGAAGCGCGGCATCGGACGCAACCCGCGCACCGGAACCGAAGTACGCATCCCGCCGGGCCGTACCATCCGCTTCAAGCCCGGCAAGGATCTGCAGAACCTCGAGGGCTAGCGGGGCTGCGCCCGTGACCCGCGCGCACGCGCCGGGCAGCGCCGCGCCAGCCTCGTGGCCTGCTTCGCCTGCCTCCGGCCGGCGGTCGTCTCGATGGACGTGAAAGCTCGACCCATGCGCAACCGCCACCGGCCTTCGGGCCTCACGATCGCCGTCGGGAGCCGCCCGTGAGCCAGTCATCCCCCCCGCCGGACCGGGACGACCTTCAGTCTCCGCAGCCCTGGGCCCTGCCGCCTCACGCCGCCGGTGATCTGTGGCGAGGTCATGAGCCGCCGGCGCCGCCGCCGGTGCGCGACCGGGTCTGGCTGCACGTGCTGCTGTTGCTCATCACCTTCGGCACCACCACCGTGATGGGACGGATCCACTACGAGGGCTTCCTCATCGATTTCGTCCCGCGGCAACTGCTCTTCGTCTCGCCGTGGCAGTTGTGGGTGGGCGGGCTCTGGTACTCCGTGCCCCTGATGTCGATCCTGCTGGCGCACGAGATGGGCCACTACCTGGCCTGCCGGCTCTATCGCGTGCCGGCGTCGATGCCGTACTTCCTGCCGCTGCCGCCCCCCGTGGGGCTGGCGGGCACCCTCGGGGCGTTCATCCGCATCCGCGGCGCCATCACCACCAAGCCGATCCTCTTCGACATGGCCGCCGCCGGCCCCATCGCCGGCTTCCTCGTCGCGGTGCCGGCGATGACCCTCGGGCTGCAACTCTCGCGCGTGGTGAAGCTGCCGGCCGACTTCGTCGGGCTCGAGCTCGGCGAGCCGCTGCTCTTCCAGGGGATCACGCACCTGCTGTTCGGAACGATCCCCGACGGCTACTCGGTGAACCTGCACCCGATGGCGATGGCGGCCTGGTTCGGCCTGCTGGTGACGGCGATGAACCTGATGCCGGTGGGCCAGCTCGACGGCGGCCACATCGCCTACGCGGTGTTCGGCCGCCGCTCGGGCCAGATCACCATCGGCGCGCTCGTGGCGATCGGCGGCCTCGCGCTGATGACCTACTCGTGGATCGTGTGGGCGCTGCTGCTGGTGGTGATGCTGCGGCTCTTCGGCTGGCGGCACCCGCCCACGTGGGACGAGGACGTGCCGATGGGGCGCGGCCGCCTCATCGTCGCCGCCATCACGCTGCTCATCTTCGTCGCGTGCTTCACGCCGACGCCGATCCAGCCCTACGAACTGGTGAGACCCAGGTAGGCCCCGCGCCTGGCGGCTTGTGTCCGTGAGTCCCCTGCCGCACCTTTCGAGGGCGGGGATCGAGGCCGTGCCGCGGAGCATGCGAGACGTGAGGAACTCCAGGCACCCCGCGTCGCCGTGCGCGTGCTGGGACGCCAGCGAGTTCAGCGAAGTGGGACGCGAGGCCTCGAGGTCCACGCCCCAGGGCCCAGGCCCCTACAGCACCGACTGCGGATCGACGTCCACCGTGATCTGTCGCCGCAGGTCGGGGTGCGCGGCGACGGCATCGCGCACCGCCGCGCGCAGGGCGTTGCGATCGGCCCCCTTGGCGAAGAACTGCGCCCGCGACTCGCCGCGCAGCCGGCTCAGCGGCGCCGGCGCCGGCCCCGCCACGCGCACGCCCCGCGCCTCCCCCAGACGCCGCACCTCGGCCGCGATCCGCCGCGCGCCGGTGAGTGCGCGCGGCAGGTCCGCATCGCGAACGACGACGTTCACCAGCGCCTCGGCCGGCGGGTAGCGCATCGCCTCGCGCATCGCCATCTCGCGCTCGAAGAACGCCTCGTAGTCCTGCGTCGTGGCCAGGCCGATGCTGTAGTGCTCGGGGCACAGCGTCTGCACGATCGCCTCGCCGGCCACCTCGCCGCGCCCGGCGCGGCCGGCCACCTGGGTGAGCAGCTGGAACGTGCGCTCGCCGGCGCGGAAGTCGGCCAGCCCGAGGCCCACGTCAGCCGAGATCACGCCGACGAGCGTGACGGTCGGGAAGTCGTGGCCCTTGGCGATCATCTGCGTGCCCACCAGCACGTCGATCTCGCGGCGCGCGAAGCGCTCGAGCACGCGTGTCACCTCGCCCCGGCGTCGCACGGTGTCACGATCCACGCGCGCCACGCGCACCCCGGGGAATCCCTCACGCAGCTCGGCCTCGACGCGCTCGGTGCCAATGCCCTGGTACTCCAGCATCTCGCCGCCGCACATCGGACAGGCGCGCGGCACGTCGGCCGCGTGGTCGCAGTAGTGGCATCGCAGCCGGCTCGCGCGCCGGTGGAAGGTGAGCGACACGCTGCAGTTCGGGCAGTCGAGCGAGCTGCCGCAGGTGCGGCAGAAGATGCTCGACGCGAACCCTCGCCGGTTCAGGAGGACGACGGCCTGCTCGCGACGTGCGAGGCGCGCGGCGATGCCTTCGCGCAGCGCGCGGCTGATCACGACGCCGGGGCCCTGCGCGGCGAACTCGTCGCGCATGTTGACGAGCGTGACCGCAGCCAGTGGCCGATCCGCCACGCGGCGGCGCATCGGGACGAGCCGATAGCGACCCCGCTGCGCGTTGCGAAACGACTCGAGCGCCGGCGTGGCCGAGCCGAGCACCGCCAGCGCGCCGGCGCGCCGGGCGCGCACGATCGCCACGTCGCGCCCGTGGTATCGCGGCGCGTCCTCCTGCTTGTAGGAGGTGTCGTGCTCCTCGTCCACGATGACCAGGCCCAGGTCCTCGACCGGCGCGAACACGGCCGACCGCGTCCCGACGACGACGTCCACCTCGCCACGGCGGATGCGGTGCCATTGATCGTGACGCTCGCCGTCGGACAGGGCCGAGTGCTGGATCGCGACGCGATCGCCGAAGGTGTGCCGCAGGGTCGCCGCGACGGCGGGCGTGAGGGCGATCTCCGGCACGAGCATCAGGACGCGGCGCCCCGACTGGCACACCTGGCGGGCGAGCCGGCGGTAGACCTCCGTCTTGCCGCTGCCGGTGACGCCGTGCAGCAGCGCCACGCCGAACGTGCGCGAGGCGGCCATCGTGCCGAGCGTCACCAGCGCGTCGGCCTGCTCCGCGGTGAGTTCCACGCGCGCCTTCGCCGCCTCACGTCCTTCGTCGCGCAGCGCCGCCGCCCCTTCGAACGGATCTCGCTCCACGCGCCAGTCGACGAAGGTCACCAGGCCGCGGCGCGCCAGGCCGGTCAGCACGGCTCGCGAGATGCCGTCGTGCTCCAGATCCGCCAGCGTGGCCCCTCGCGGTTCGCCCGCCAGCCACCGCAGCGCCGCGCGCTGCCGGTCGGTGAGCCCGCCGTCGCCGGCGGCCGCCAGGCCGGCAATGCTCGCCACGACCGCGCGCGTGGTCTTGAAGCGGAACGCGCGCCCGCGCAATTCGCGCACGGCGTCGATGCGTCCGTCTCGCAGCAGCGCGCGGATCGCACGACGCACGTCATCGGGAGAACGGCCGCCTGCCGCCGCCACCTGCGGCACCAGTACGGACCGCCGCACGGCCTCCGCGCCCGCGAGGCGCCGCATGACGTCCGCTCGGGCGCCGTCGAGGCCGTCGGCCGGCGTCGTGAGGCCGGTGGCACGGTACGCCGGCTCGCTCTCGATCCACGAAGCTGGCGGCATCGCCACGCTGATGGCCTCGCCCACGCCACACAGGTAGTAGTCAGCCACCCACCGCGCCAGGGCGACCAGATCGGCCGGCAGCAGCGGCGTCTCGTCGATGACCTCCGCGACCGGCTTCACCTCGCCGGCGTCGAGACCCTCGAGGCGATCGAGCCGTTCGAGCACGCAGCCCGTGAGCAGCCGCGGCCCCACCGGGACCAGCACGCGCGATCCGACGCCAGCCACGGCATCGTCGGGCAACCCGTAGGTGAGCGCCGGCAGCCGCGGAACCGGCACGGCGACGGAGACGAACACGGGCATGCGGTGGAACCGTTGGAAGGCGATGCGGCGCGCGGGCACCCGGCGCCGGCGATGGCCTGCCGCGAGATCAGGGCGTTCGGCCGGAGGCGGCCGACAGCAGCGCGCGCACGCGCTTCAGATCCTCCCACGCCTCGCGCTTGTAGGCCGGACTGCGCAGCAGGAACGCCGGGTGGAACGTGGGGACGAGCACCGCCCCGTGGAACGGGTAGTCGTGGCCACGCAGTTTCGAGACCGGGGCGTTGCTGTGCAGCAGCGTCTGCGCCGCGAACTTGCCGAGCGTCACGATCACGCGTGGGTTCACGATCTCGATCTGCCGGAGCAGGAACGGCCCGCAGGCCGCAATCTCGTCGGGCTCGGGGTTGCGGTTCTCCGGCGGCCGGCACTTCACCACGTTCGCGATGTAGACGTCCTCGCGCCGCAGGTCGATCGCCTCGATCATCTTCGTCAGCAACTGGCCCGCGCGTCCGACGAAGGGAATGCCCTGCTGGTCTTCCTCGAAGCCCGGCCCCTCGCCCACGAACATGAGGTCGGCGGTGGGGCTGCCGACGCCGAAGACCACCTGCGTCCGGCCCAGCCGGGACAGCTTGCAGCGCGAGCAATCGGGGCCGATTTCGAGGCGCAGCGCCTCGAGGGCGTCTGCCGGCGCCATCACGGCCCGCGCCGGCCGCCCTGGGGCGCCGGCGGCCGCGACGGCCGGTCCCCCATCGGGAAGGCCATCCGCGGCGACGTCGCCGGCGGCCCGCGGATCCTCCGCATCGCCGTCGGGCCCGTCACGCTCCTGACGGGTGCCCGCGTCCTCGCGCGCCCGCCACGCGGGATCGCGCGAAACGCCAGCCACGCCGAACTCGGCAAAGGTCCGGAGGTGTTCGAGCAGCTGATCGCGAAGGGCGGACATCGGGCCTGGCGCCTCAGCCTTGCGGTGCGGCGGCCGTGTCGGCCTTCCTGCACTCGAGCAGCGCCTCCAGGCGATCGACGATGCGCGCGGCAAGGGTCGACTTCGCCTGGAGCGGCACGTCCTCGTCTCCGCCGGCGGTGACAAGCGTCGCGGCGTTGGTCTCCACCTCGAAGCCGGCATCGGCCCTCGAGACGTCGTTGGCCACGATCAGGTCGACCCGTTTGCGGACCAGTTTCGCGCGCGCTCGCGCCACCACGTCCTCGGTCTCGGCGGCGAAGCCGGCCAGCACCGGAGCACGCCGCTCGCCCCGCCAGGCGCCGAGATCGGCGAGGATGTCGCGCGTCCGCGCCAGCCGCAGCGTGAGGTCGCCCTCCTGCTTGACGATCTTCTGCCCCGCCGCCCCTCCCGCCGGCGTGTAGTCGGCGACGGCGGCGGCCATCACGATCGCGTCGGCCGCCTCCGCGTGCGCGAAGATGGCGCGGTGCATGTCGGCGGCCGAACGCACGCGTACAACCTCCACGCCAGCGGGCGGTGTCAGCGTGGTCGGTCCCAGCACCAGCACCACGCGCGCACCCCGTCGGGCCGCCTCGACGGCCAGCGCCATGCCCATGCGGCCGCTGGACCGGTTGCCGAGATAGCGCACCGGGTCCAGATCCTCGCAGGTGGGTCCCGCGCTCACCAGCACCGTGCGTCCGGAGAGCGTCGGCCGTGGCCGCAGCACCGCGATCGCCGCCGCGACGATGTCGCCCGGCTCGGCCAGCCGTCCCTTTCCCGTCCACCCGCAGGCCAGGAACCCCTCGCCCGGATCCACGATGTGCACGCCCCGCGCGCGCAGCGTCGCGAGGTTGGCCTGCGTGGCCGGATGCGCCAGCATGTGGCTGTTCATGGCCGGCGCCACCAGCACGGGCGCGGTCGTCGCCAGGTAGGCGGATGTGAGGAAGTCGTCGGCGAGCCCGTGCGCGAAGCGCGCGATCAGGTGTGCCGTCGCCGGGGCCACCAGCAGCAGCGCCGCCTCGCTGGCGATGTTGATGTGCTCGATGTCGGCGTTGGCGCCCGGCGTCCACTGGTCGGTGATGACGCGGCGGCGCGTGATGGCTTCGAAGGTGACCGGGCCCACGAAACGGGCCGCGGAGTGCGTCAGGATGGCGACCACGTCGTGACCGTGCTGCTGCAGGCCACGGCACACCTCGACCGCCTTGTAGGCGCTGATGCCGCCCGACACGCCGAGCGCGATGAGGGCCACGGGCGCCTTCCGCTCAGTCGGCCGGCGTCGGCTCGGCCGGCGCCACCGGCGCCACCGCGCCCGCCATCACCTCGCGCTGGGCGATCCGCGTCTCCCGGGTCTCGGTCGTCTCCACGCGCGGCGTGCAGCCGCGGAGCAGCTGCTTCGCACGGGCGCCGGCGACGGTGACGAACTCGAAGGCATTGGGCAACTTGCTGCGGTCGATCACGATGTACTCCAGGGACGCTGTCCGGACTGACCCGGCGTGGACGAATCGAAGGTCGCCACGATCGCCTCGGCGTCGACGGCCATCCCCTGGCGTCGCGAGCGCTCGGCGAGGACGATGGCGCGCAGGCGGTCCACGCAGGGACCGATGTCGTCGTTGATGACGACGTAGTCGTATTCGGCGTAACGGTCCACTTCCTGTCGCGCCACCAGCAGCCGGCGCGCGATGGCCTCCTCGGAGTCCTTGCTGCGTCCCCGCAACCGCCGCTCCAGCGCGGCGTAGGACGGCGGCAGGACGAACACCGAGATCACGTCGGCGCACCGGTTCCGGACCTGCACGGCGCCCTGCACGTCGATCACCAGCGCCACGTCGAGGCCTGAATCGAGCAGCCGCTGCGTGTCGCGCCGGCGCGTGCCGTAGTAGTTCCCGAAGACGTCGGCCCACTCCAGGAACTCGTCGCCGGCGATGAGCGCCTCGAACTCCGCGCGCGACACGAAATTATAGTCCACGCCGTCGTGCTCGCCCGGCCGCGGCGCGCGCGACGTGTAGGAACGCGACATCACGAGGTCGGAGACCTCGTGCAGGAGGCGTTCGACGACGGTGGTCTTCCCGGTGCCCGAGGGGGCCGACACGACGAAGAGGCGTCCTTGGCGCATGGGGCTCACGGCCTGGGGTTGAGACGTGGGACGGCCGGCGGGAGGCCGCTACTCCACGTTCTGGATCTGTTCGCGCATGCGCTCGAGCTCGGCCTTGGCGTGCACGACGAGTTCGGTCACGCCGGCGCCTTCGGCCTTCGAGCCGATCGTGTTGATCTCCCGGTTCATCTCCTGGAGCAGGAAGTCGAGTTTGCGGCCGCACGGCTCGCGGCCTTCCGACAGTCTCGCCCAGTGCTCGAGGTGCGCGCGGAAGCGTACCACTTCCTCGCTGATGTCGGAACGGCCCGCGAACCGCACGATTTCCTGGGCGATCAGGGCCGGCTCGACAGCCGCCTCCACCTGCAGGTCGCGAATCCGCTGCGCCAGCCTCGCCTCGGTCGCCGCGCGCCCCGCGTCGGCGCTCGCGGCGATCTCGCCGATGGCCGCGGCCAGGCCCTCGCGCAGCGCGTCGAGGTCGCGCCGCAGCATCTCGCCCTCGCGCACGCGCATCGCCTGCAGCTCCGCGACGGCTGCCTCCACCGCGTCCTCGGCGAGCGCCTGGAGTTCCGGTGACAACGCGGCGCCGGCCGCGGGATCGCCGGCATCGCGGAAGACCAGGGCCTGCGGCACGCGCAACAGGTCGCCCGGCCCGAGCCGTCCCTCCACCCATCCGCGCCCGCGCGCGCCTTCGAGGGCGGTCGCCAGCGCCGCCACGACCGGTTCGTTGAGCATCACCTCGACGCCAGGCAGCGCCTTGGCCTGGACGGTGAGGGAGGCATCGACGCGGCCGCGCGAGATCCGTCGCTGCACCGCCGCACGCACCACCGCCTCGAGCGCGGGCAGGGCCTGCGGCACGCGGATCTGCAGGTCGAGAAAGCGGTGGTTCACCGCGCGGAGCGTCACGCTCACCGTGGCGGCCTCGTTCTCGCGGGCCACGGCCGCGAATCCCGTCATCGACACCATCATGCTGTTCCGTTCCTTGCGTCCGGCGGCCGGCGCGTGCCGGCGTGTCCGGGGCCCTGTGCCCGTCGTACGCTCTCGCCCACCACCGCCATCGACGCCCCGCGCCCCGGGGCCGGCCGGGCGTCGGCGCCGGCGTCCGGATCGTGGCCGGCCTCGCCGTCCTCGTCCGCCCCGGGTTCGGCCGGCGGGCCGCCGAGCATCTGCAGCGCGTAGAGCCGCGCGTAGACGCTGTCGGGCTGCGCCAGCAGTTCGTCGTGGCGGCCGATCTCCTTCACCCGGCCGCGCTCCAGGACGACGATGGCATCGGCCCGCATCACGGTCGACAGCCGGTGCGCGATCACGAAGGAGGTGCGGTTGTCCATCAGCGTCGCCAGCGCGTCCTGCACGAGGTGCTCCGACTCGGCATCCAGCGACGACGTGGCCTCGTCGAGAATCAGGATCGGCGGATCCTTGAGCAGCGCCCGCGCGATGGCGAGGCGCTGCCGCTGTCCGCCCGAGAGCCGCTGTCCGCGCTCGCCGATCCGGGTCTGGTAGCCATGCGGCATGGCGGCGATGAATTCGTGTGCGTGGGCCGCGCGCGCGGCCGCCTCGACCAGCGCCATGGGCGCCGCGCGTCGGCCGTAGGCGATGTTGGCGGCGATGGTGTCGTCGAAGAGGACGGTTTCCTGCGTCACCATCCCGATCTGCGCCCGCAGGGATCGCAGCGTCACGTCGCGGATGTCGACGCCGTCGACGAGGATCGCGCCGCCGGTCACGTCGTAGAAGCGCGGGATCAGGTTGACCAGCGTGGTCTTGCCGGCGCCGCTCAACCCGACGATGGCCACGACCTTCCCCACCTCCACCGAGAACGACACGGCGTTCAGGATCTTCCGCCGGTCCCCGTCGTCGTAGTTGAAGGTGACCTCGCGGAACTCGACGCCCTGCCGCAGCGGCGCCGCCTCGACGGCCCCGGGCCGATCCGTCACCTCCGTGTGCGTGTCGAGCATCTCGAAGATGCGCTGGCCGGCCGCGATGGCCTGCTGCAGGCTCGCGTTCACCCGGCTCAGCTTCTTGATGGGGCCGTACATGAGGAACATGGCGGCGATGAACGACGTGAACTCGCCGGGCGTGAGCGCGCCGACGCTGATCTGCCGGCTGCCGTACCACAGGGCGCCCGCGATCCCGACGCCGCCCAGCAGTTCCATGAGCGGCGGCAGCGCCGAGAGCGCGCTGATCACCTTCATGTTCGTGCGGTAGACGCTGTGGGAGGCCGCGGCGAAGCGCGCCGTCTCGACCTCCTCGGTGCCGAACGCCTTCACGATGCGGTGGCCGGTGAACGCCTCGGCCGTGATGTGCGAGATGTGCTCGAGCTGCTCCTGGCTGCGCCGCGTGGTGCGGCGGACGCGCTGGCCCAGACGCACGAGCGGATAGACCACGACGGGCGCGCCGGTCATCACCACCAGCGCCAGCCGCGCGTCGTAGTAGAACAGCAGCCCCGCGTAGCCGACGAGCGCGAGCCCCTCGCGCAGCAGGTCGCCAATCGTCTCCGACACCGCCTGCTGCACCTGGTTGACGTCGTTGGTGATGCGCGACATCAGCTGGCCGCTGCTGCGCCGCGCGAAGAAGCTCGCCGACTGCCCGAGGATGTGCCGGAACAGCCCGTTGCGCAGATCGCGCACCACGCGCTGCCCGACGTCGGTCATGAGGTAGGTGGAGAGGAACGCCCCGAGGCCCTTCACCACGTAGACGACCACGATCGCCGCCGCCACCGTCCCCAGCATCTCCCGGTTGGGCAGCACGTTGTCG
Source organism: Vicinamibacteraceae bacterium (assembly GCA_039812685.1). Taxonomy (GTDB): domain Bacteria; phylum Acidobacteriota; class Vicinamibacteria; order Vicinamibacterales; family JAFNAJ01; genus JBDIBB01. Next base: position 24,323 of record JBDIBB010000032.1, on the reverse strand, counting down.
AAGATCGGCTTGATCAGGTAGGCCAGCGCCGCCGACGCCGCGCCGTAGGCGATCATCGCCAGCGCCGCCAGGGCGAGGCGCCCGCGGTAGGGCCTGGCGTGGCGCAGCAGCCGCAGGAACGGGTGCACGGCTACGCTCTCCCGCGCCGCACGCCGCCGTGGCCGGCATGGTACCGGCCCTCCGCTGCCGGGCAGCGGCGGACGAGGCGGATCTGGTCGTCGCGCATCGGCGGGTCAGTCGGTGAACCGGTACTTCAGCAGGACCCAGAGCGCGACCACGCCGTCGCGCCATGTGATCTTCTTCCCCTCGTCGTAATTGCGTCCGTCGTAGGTGATCGGCACCTCGTAGACGCGATACCCCCGCTTGAAGATCTTCGCCGTCAGCTCGGGTTCGATGCCGAACCCGTTGCTCTGGAGGGTCATCGAGCGGAGCACCTCGGCGCGCATCACCTTGTAGCAGGTCTCCATGTCGCTCAGCATCGTGTTGTAGAGCACGTTGGTGATGAGCGTGAGGATCCGGTTGCCCAGGTAGTGCGAGAAGAGGAACACCCGGTGCCGGCCCAGGAACCGCGACCCGTAGACGACGTCGGCCCGGCCCTGGCAGATGAGCTCGATCAGCGCGGGGTACTCCTCGGGCGAGTACTCGAGGTCGGCATCCTGGATGATCACGAGGTCGCCGGCCACCTCGCGGAAGCCGCGGCGCAGCGCGGCGCCCTTTCCGCCGTTGCGCTCCTGCAGCACGAGCGTGAAGCCCCGCTCGCGCTGCAGTTCCACCAGGCGCTCGCGCGTCCCGTCGCGCGAGCAGTCATCGACGACGATGAGCTGAATCCTCAACGGGACGGCGAGCACCCGCGCGACGATCTCGTCGATGGTCTGCCGCTCGTTGTAGACCGGCATCACCACCGACAGCAGCGGGTCGTGGAGGACGCCGCGCAGGCCGGCCATCAGGCGTCGCCTCCCCGGTAGCCCCGCGGATGGGCCCGGTGCCAGCGCCACGCGGTCTCCACGATCGCGTCGATCCCGGTGAAGGCCGGCGTCCAGCCCAGGCGCTGGCGGATCCGCGCGTTGGCCGCGTACAGTGCCGGCGGATCGCCCGCGCGCCGCCCGGCCACCGTGTAGCGTACCGGCCGGCCGCTCACGCGCTCCACCGCGCGAATGACCTCCAGCACCGAGGTGGGCACGCCGGTGCCCACGTTCAGCGCCTCCGGCGAGCCGTCCGCCTCGAGGTGCGCGAGCGCGCGCACGTGCGCGTCGGCCAGGTCGGTGACGTGGACGTAGTCGCGCAGGCACGTGCCGTCTGGCGTCGGGTAGTCGCGGCCGAACACCTGCAGGTCGTCGCGGCCCAGCGCCGCGGCGATCGCCCGCGGGATGACGTGGATTTCCGGATCGTGGTCTTCGCCGAGCCGGCCGTCCGGATCCGCGCCCGCCGCATTGAAATACCGGAGCGCCATCCAGCGGAGCCCATACGCGCGCTCGTAGTGCGGCAGGGCCCGCTCGACGGCGAGCTTCGTCTCGCCGTAGGCGTTCACGGGGCGTTGCGGGTGCAACTCGGTCATCGGCGTCTCGACAGGGTCGCCGTAGGTCGCGCAGGTCGAGGAGAACACGAGGCGGCTGGTGCCGGCGCGCTGCATCGCCTCGAGCACGGCGAGCCCCCCGAGCACGTTGTTGCGGTAGTACCCGACCGGGTCGCGGACGGAATCGCCGACCGACAGCCAGGCCGCGAAGTGCATCACCGCGCCGGCGCCGCTGGCCTCCAGCGCCGCCGTCAGCGCGTCCGCGTCCCGGATGTCACCCACGACGAGCGAGACCCGGCCCGGCGCGGCGCGCTGGACGGCCGCCACCGCCTCGCGATGACCGGCCGAGAGATCGTCGTAGACGACGACCGTGTGCCCGGCGCCTGCCAGCGCCAGCGTGGCGTGGCTGCCGATGTAGCCCGCCCCTCCAGTAACCAGGACAACGCCCACGAAGTCCTCTCCAGCACCGCCGGCCGCCCCGGGGCGAGGGCGCAGGGCGTGGCACTGCCCCGCCGCGCGCGAAACGCTACACGCTATCACGGCGGCGCGCTGCCGTGTCAATGCGTTGCAGCACAAGGAGTTGCGCAACACGGCCGAACCAGCCGGCGCGCACGCGCCTGTGTTACGCTGCACGGCGGCGTGCGCATCCTCGTGGATTACCGGCCCGCGCTGCGTCAGCGTTCGGGCGTGGGTGAATACATCCACCACCTCATCTCGGCCCTGGCGACCGGTCCCGGCCGCCACGACGAGATCGTGCTGTTTTCCAGCTCCCTGCGCCACCAGGTCGCCCCCGGCACGCTGAGCGGCTTCAACGTGGCCAACCGTCGCGTGCCGGTCCGCGTGCTCAACCGCGTGTGGCACCGGCTCGGCTGGCCGCCGATCGAGACGCTGGTGCGCGGGCCGTTCGACGTGACGCACTCGCCGCATCCGTTGATGATCCCGACGCGGACGGCGGCGCGCGTGGTCACGATTCACGATCTCGACTTCCTCTCGCACCCCGAGCGCACCGAGGGCGACGTGCGACGCGACTACCCGCGCTACGTGCGCCAGCACGCCCACCTCGCCGATCACATCGTGGTGAACTCGGCGCACACGGCTGGCGAGGTCCACCAGCGACTCGGCGTTCCCCGCAGCGTCATCACCGTCTGCCGGGCCGGCGCGCCCGCGTGGTCGGCACGTACGCACGCGCCGGAACCGGGCCACATCCTGTTTGTCGGCACACTGGAGCCGCGCAAGAACGTCGGCGGCCTGCTCGACGGATACGCCCGGCTGCTCGAAGACGGTGCGCCGGTCCCCGACCTCGTCCTGGCCGGCCGCCCCACCCCGGCGGCCGCTCCCTGGCTCGAGCGCATCGCGAAACCGCCACTGGCCGGCCGCGTGCACCACCTCGGCTACGTGAGCGATGCGCAGCGCCGCAGTCTGTACGAGCAGGCGCGGTTGCTCGTGCTCCCGTCCTTCAACGAGGGGTTCGGCCTGCCGGTTCTCGAGGCGATGACGGTGGGCGTGCCGGTCGTGGCCTCCAATCGCGGCGCCATCCCGGAAGTCCTCGGCGACGCCGGCCTGATGGTGGACCCCGACGATCCCGACGCGCTGGCCGAGGCCATGGCGCGGATGCTTCGCGAGCCAGCCCTGGCGCACCAGGCTGCCGCCCGCGGCGTCCGGCGCTCGCTCACCTTCAACTGGCAGGCCTCGGCCGAGGCGCTGCGGTCGGCCTACGAGCACGCCGTGGCCATCCACCGCAGCCGGCAGGCCGCCTTCTCCCGGCTGCCGTGACCTCGCGCGCGCTTCGCATCGGCATCGACGCCCGGGAGTTGCTGGGACGGCCCACGGGCGTGGGCCGGTATCTCTCGGAATTGCTGGCGCGCTGGACGCGGGATCCCGCGCTCGCCGCGCATCGCCTCGTGCTCTACGCGCCCGAACCGCTCGCCCTCGGCTGGATCGGCGCCGAGGGCGCCACCGTGGAACCGCGCGTGCTGCCCGGGGGATCTGGCACCCGGTGGGAACAGCTCACGCTCGCCCGCGCCGCGGCCGACGACGATCTCACCGTCTATTTCGCTCCGGCCTACCAGGCTCCGCTGCGCCTGCGCGTGCCGCTCGTGCTCTCGATGCACGACGTGAGCTTCGCCGCCCGGCCGCAATGGTTCGGCTGGCGCGAGGGCCTGAGGCGCCGCTGGCTCGCCACGTGGAGCGCGCGCCGGGCCGCCGCCGTGCTCACCCTGACCGCCTGGTCGCGCGAGGAAATCGTCGAGCACCTCGGCACGCCGGCGTCGAGGATTCACGTGGTGCCGCCCGCCGTCGACACCCATCCCGCCCTCGCGCGGCCGGCGGGCGGGGCGGCCGCGGCCAGCCCGGAGGCCGGCGGCCCACTGGTGCTCTACGTCGGCTCGATCTTCAACCGGCGCCACGTGCCCGCCGTGATTCGCGGCTTCTCGCTGCTCGCCCAGGCGCGGGCCGACGCGCGCCTGGCGGTCGTCGGCGACAACCGGACCTGTCCCCGCCAGGATCTGCACGCGCTCGTCACCCAGCTCGACCTCGGCGCCCGCGTCACGCTGTACGACTACGTGAACGAGGAGACGCTGGCCGCGCTCTACGCGCGGGCACGCGCCTTCGTCTTCCTCTCCGAGTACGAAGGCTTCGGGCTGACGCCGCTCGAGGCGATGGCGCGCGGCGTGCCGGCGGTGCTGCTCGACACCCCCGTCGCGCGCGAGAGCTGCGGTGAGGCGGCCGATTACGTCGCCTCGCCTGACGACCACGAGGCCCTGCGCGACGCCCTGCTGCGCCTGCTCGCCGATGGCCGGCACCACGCGTCGCGGGTCGAGGCCGGGCGACGGCGTGCGGCGGCCTTCAGCTGGGACCGCTCGGCGCGCACGACCTTCGACGTGATCCGGAGCGTCATCGCCGGCTGACCCGCCGGTGCGCGCGATGCCTACGCCGCTCGACATCATCATCGTGAGCTACAACGCGCGGGCCGAGCTCGAGGCGTGTCTCGGCGCGCTGCGCGCGCATCAGCCCGCACGCGAGACACGCGTGGTGGTCGTCGACAACGCGTCACGCGACGGCTCGGCCGATGCGGCCGCGCGCGCGTGGCCCGGAGCGCTGGTCCTCCCGCAGGCGTCGAACCTTGGTTTCTCCAGGGCGAACAACGTCGGCATCCGCGCCACGAACGCCCCCCTCGTGCTGCTGCTCAACAGCGACACGCTGGCCGGCGCTGGCGCGATCGACCGGCTCGTCATGGCGCTGGAGGCGACGCCGGCGGCCGCGGCCGCCGGCCCGAGGCTCGTGGACGCCAGTGGCCGGCCCGAGTTGTCGTTCGGCCCGATGATTTCACCCTGGAACGAATTGCGGCAGAAGATCCTCGGCCGGCTGTATGCCCGCGGCGTGCCACCGGCGGCGGCCTGGGTCGGCCGCCGCACCTCCAGGCCGCACTTCCCCGACTGGGTGAGCGGCGCCTGCCTGCTGGTGTGGCGAGCCGAGGCCGAGGCGGTGGGACTGCTCGACGAGCGTTACTTCATGTACACCGAGGACGTCGACTTCTGCGCGGCCCTGCGCGGCCGCGGACGGCGCATCCTGTTCACGCCCGACGCCGAGGTGGTCCACCTGCGCGGCCGCTCGGCCGCCCGCGCGCCGGCCGCCACCGCGGCGCTCTACCGGCGCAGCCACCTGGCGTTCTACGAGAAGCACCATCCGCGCTGGGCGCCGCTGCTGCGCCGGTATCTGCGGTGGCGTGGCCAGCCGGTGGGCGCCGATGCCGTGATATCCTGACGCATCCGGGCCCGATCGCCGGCGCCCCGCGCCCTTCCGGCCACCCGCCGGTATCCCAAAGCCGACCCGTGCGTATCGCGATCGACGCCAGGAAGCTGCACGACTACGGGATCGGTACCTACGTCCGCAACCTGCTCCGGCAACTGTCCCGGCTCGACCCGGACTCGGCGATTCACGTCATCTGCCGGCCCGGCGATGCCGCGCGTGTGGCCGAATTCGGGCCCAACCTGTCGCCGGTGCCCACCAGGCCGGAGCCCGGCGCCGTGGCCGACCAGTTCGTGGTGCCCGCGACGCTGCGCCGGCTGGGCACGCAGGTCTACCACACGCCGCACGCCATGCTGCCGGTCGCGCGGACCTGCCCGGCGGTGGTGACCGTCCACGACTGCGTGAACCTCACGTTCCCGCAGTACGCGCCCGGCCGGATCGCGCAGGGGCTCACCAAGGCGCGCATGTGGTCGGCCCTGCACCGATCGGCGCGCATCCTCACCGTGTCGGAAGCCTCCAAGCGCGACGTGCTCTGCTTCTTCGACGTGCCTGCGGCCAAGATTGCGGTGATCCCCAACGCGATCGACGATCGCTTCAGTCAGCCGCCCTCCGCCGAGGAGGTGCAGCGCGTGCGCGAGCGCTACCAGTTGCACGAAGAGTTCGTCCTCTATGCCGGCAACGTCAGGCCCCACAAGAACCTGGTGCGGCTCATCGAGGCGCTGCAGCAACTGCGCGAGTCGAGCCGCTTCGAGGCGCTCAAGCTCGTGATCATCGGCGACGAGATCTCCCGGTACCCGACGCTGCGGCGGGCCGTGCACCGTCTCAAGCTCCACAAGCACGTCCGGTTCTTCGGCTTCGTGCCGGACCGCACACTGGCCGTGCTCTACCGTCTGGCCACGGTGTTCGTCTTCCCCTCGCTCTACGAGGGCTTCGGCCTGCCGCCGCTGGAAGCCATGGCCAGCGGCACGCCGGTGGTCACCTCGAACCTGTCGTCGCTGCCCGAGGTGGTGGGCGATGCGGCGCTGCTCATCAACCCCTACGATCCGGCGGAGATCGCCGAGGGCATGCGCCAGGCGCTCACCGACGAGGCCCTGCGGGCCCGCCTGGTCGCCAGCGGCCAGGCCAGGGTGAAAGCGTTCTCCTGGGAGACGTCGGTGAGGCGGGTGCTGGAGATCTACCGCGAGGTCGCCGGCCAGTGAGCCTCACGGGCAGCCCGCCGTGGCCGGTGCCGGCCGTGCTCTCCGGGGCGCGCATCGCGATCGTGCACGACTGGCTGACGGGGATGCGCGGCGGCGAGAAGGTGCTCGACCTGCTCTGCGCGATGCTGCCGCACGCCGATGTGCACACGCTGATCCACGTGGCCGGCAGCGTCTCGCCGCGCATCGAGCGGCGGTGCCGCGAGGTCGCCTTCGTGGGCCGGCTCCCGGGCGCCGGCCGGTGCTACCGCCACCTGCTGCCCCTGTTTCCCGCGGCGGTCGAGCAGTTCGATCTCGACGGCTACGATCTCGTGATCTCCACCAGCCACTGTGCCGTGAAGTCGTCGGTGGCGCCGGGACGGGCCCGCCACCTCTGCTACTGCTTCACGCCCATGCGCTACGCCTGGGATCAGTTCGATGCCTACTTCGGTCCGCAGCGGCTGGGTCGGCTGAGCGGGCTGCTGCGCCCGGTGCTGGCGCGCCTGGCCGTCTGGGACGCCGGCACGGCGGGGCGCCCGCACCGCTATCTCGCCATCTCCCAATACGTTGCCCGGCGGATCGCCCGATACTATAATCGCCGGTCAACCGTCGTGTTCCCGCCGGTGGACACCGAGTTCCATCGTCCGGGGGCGGAGGCGCCGCGCGCTGGATGCCTGGTGGTATCGGCGCTGGTGCCGTACAAACGGGTGGAGACGGCCATCGAGGCGTGCCGCATCGCGGGCGAGCACCTGACGATCGTCGGCACGGGGCCCGAGGAAGGGCGCCTTCGTGCCGTGGCCGGCGACCGGGTGCAGTTCCTCGGCTGGCGCACGGACGAGGAAGTCCGCGCCCTGTACCAGCAGGCGCGGGCCGTGCTGCTGCCCGGCGAGGAGGATTTCGGGATCGTGCCGGTCGAAGCCATGGCGTGCGGAACGCCCGTCGTCGCGCTGGCCGCGGGCGGCGCGCTCGAGACGGTGGTCGACGGGATCACGGGCCGGCTCGTCGCGACGCCGGAGGCCGAGGGCTTCGCCGAGGCGATCCGCGCGCTCCCCACGCCGGATCCCGTCACGATCCGGGCGCACGCCGAACGCTTCTCGCCGGCGCGCTTCGTCGCCGCCTTCGGCGAGGCCGCCGCACGGACGCTGGAGGCCGAGGGTTCCGCCACGCGATGGTGAAGCGCTACAACCGCCTGCTCGTCGCCTTCTACGTCGTCACCGACTCGGTGCTCGGCATGACGGCGTTCGTGCTGGCGTACCTGCTCCGGTTCGAGAGCGGCCTGATTGCCGCGCCCAAGGGCTATCCCCCGTTCGGCCAGTACGTGGACGTACTGCCGTTCGTCGGCGCGCTGGTCCCGCTCGCATTCCACGGCCAGGGCATCTACCGGCTTCGCCGCGGGCGCACGCGGGTCGACGACTTCTTCGCCGTGCTCGTCGGCAGCATCCTCGCGGTGGTGCTCGGCGTGGTGAGCACTCTCTACGTGCAGGCCTACTACGTGCCCGACGCGCTGAAGGATCGCGGCGCCTACGAGGTGTCGCAACTGGTGTGGGGCCTGTTCCTCTTCTTCAACGTCCTGCTCACCTACAGTTCGCGCGCGCTGGTGCGCGAGACGCTCGAGAGCCGCTGGCGGCGCGGCATCGGCCTCAAGCGCGTGCTGATCGCGGGCGCCGGCGATCTCGGGCGCGCGGTGGCCGACAAGGTGATCGAGCACCGCGACCTCGGCTACCAGTTGACGGGCTTCATCGACGACCGCGCCACGGGCGACCACATCGGATACCGCGGCCTGCCCATCCTGGGGACGCTCGACGAGGCGAGCGAGGTCCTGCAGCGCGAGCACGTCGACCAGCTCTACGTCGCGCTCCCGCTCGACGAGCACGTGAAGATGCTCGCCCTGGTCGAGAACGCCAACCGCGAGATGCTCGACATCAAGGTGGTGCCCGACCTGCTGCAGGTGATCGCGCTGCGCGCGCGCCTCGAGGATCTCGACGGCATCCCCATCATCAACCTCCACGCGGTCCCGCTGCGCGGCTTCAACGCCGTCCTCAAGCGCGCCATCGACATCGTCATCTCGTCGGCGTCACTCGTGGTGGCCGTTCCCCTGATGGGGGTGGTCGGCGTTCTTCACCGGCTGCAGTCGCCAGGGCCCGTGTTCTACCGGCAGGAACGCATGAGCCTGGATGGCAAGTCGTTCTGGGTGTGGAAGCTGCGCACCATGCGGGTCGGGGCCGAGCGCGAAACCGGCCCGGTGTGGGCCGAGGAGAACGACCCGCGCGTCACGCCGATGGGCCGGTGGCTGCGCCGCTTCTCGATCGACGAGCTGCCGCAGCTCTGGAACGTGCTCCGCGGCGACATGTCGCTGGTCGGCCCACGGCCCGAACGCCCGTTCTTCGTCGAGCAGTTCAAGCACCGGATCCCGCAGTACATGCTGCGCCACAAGGTGAAGGCCGGGCTCACGGGATGGGCCCAGGTGAACGGCTGGCGCGGCAACACCTCGATCGAGAAGCGGATCGAGTACGACCTGTACTACATCGAGAACTGGTCGGTCGGGCTCGACCTCAAGATCATCTGGCTCACCGTCGTGAAGGGCCTCTGGCACAAGCATGCGTATTGACCCGCCGGTGCCCGCACGACGCACGGCCCCGGATCGGCGCCGGTCACGCCGCGCTGCGCGCGATCCCGTCCCGACGGCGCGCACGCCACCTTCGGCCACCACCCCATGTCCCACGCGCGCGTCGTCGTCACCGGAGCCGCCGGCTTCATCGGATCCCACCTGGCCGAAACCCTGCTCGATCGGGGCTACGCCGTCATCGGCATCGACAACCTGCTGACGGGCGACATCGCGAACATCGCGCACCTGGCGAACCGCGAGTTCACCTTCATCAAGCACGACGTCACCAACTACATCTACATCGACGGGCCCGTCGATTACGTGCTGCACTGGGCCAGCCCCGCGAGCCCGATCGACTACCTGGAGCTGCCCATCCAGACGCTCAAGGTGGGCGCGCTGGGCACCCACAAGGCGCTGGGCCTCGCCAAGGCGAAGCAGGCGCGCTTCGTCATCGCCTCCACGTCGGAGGTCTACGGCGACCCCCTCGTGCACCCCCAGCCCGAAGGCTACTGGGGCAACGTCAACCCGGTGGGGCCGCGCGGGGTCTACGACGAGGCCAAGCGCTTCGCCGAGGCGATGACGATGGCCTATCACCGCTATCACGGGGTGGACACGAAGATCGTGCGCATCTTCAACACCTACGGGCCCCGGATGCGCGTCAACGACGGGCGCGCGGTGCCGGCCTTCGTGAGCCAGGCGCTGCGCAACGAGGACGTCACCGTCTTCGGCACCGGCACCCAGACCCGCAGCTTCTGTTACGTGAGCGACCTCGTGGACGGCATCATCCGGCTGATGGAGTCGCCGGTGAACGAGCCGGTGAACCTCGGCAACCCGCGCGAGATGACCGTCGAGGAGATCGCCCGGACGATCATCCGCATGACCGGGGCCAGCTCGACGATCGTCTACCGCCCGCTGCCCACCGACGATCCGAAGGTACGCCAGCCCGACATCACCAGGGCACGCACGCTGCTCGGCTGGGAACCGAGGGTGCCGCTCGAACAGGGCCTGGTGACGACGATCGACTACTTCCGCCGCAAGCTGGGCCTTGCGTGAGCCGGCGCGAGGCCGGACCAGAGCCCGACCGGCGCGCGGCGGCAGTTCACGCGCCCGGTTGCGGGATCTTGCCGCGCGTCGCCGTCCACAGGTAGTGGAACGCGGAGGCGATGGTCGTCGCCAGCGAGGCGTAGACGAACACGTCCACCACCCCGGACCGGCGGCCGAGATAGTTGAAGTAGAGCGTGGCGACGCCGGTGAGGACGAAGGTGGCGGTGGTCGCCTTTCCGAGGAGCGACGGCCTGAAGGTGCGCCGCTCCACCGCGAGGTTGACGATCGCCACCGTGGCGACGATGCCGACGTCGCGGCTGATCATCAGCACCGTGAGCCACACCGGCAGCCGGTTCGGCATGTGCTCGAGCGGCAGCGTGAGCACGACGAACGTGGTGACCAGCAGCAGCTTGTCCGCCATCGGGTCGAGCCACGCGCCCAACTCGGTCTTCTGCTTCCACCATCGCGCGATCAGGCCGTCGAGCACGTCGGTGAGGCCGGCGACGCAGAACACGGAGAGCGCGGCGCCGAGGTAGCCGTAGATGAGCAGGATCGCGAAGACCGGGATCAGCAGCATCCGCAGCAGCGTGAGCTGATTGGCCGGGGTGAGGGCGCCCGTCATGGCAGCACCGCCGCCTTCACGCGGGCGAACCCGGCGCGCTCCGCCAGCCGCTCCAGACGCTCCACGGCCGCAATCGCCTCGGCACCCGACACCGGACGCGAGGCGCCGAACCCCTCGCCCTCCACGCGCGCGAGCACGCCGGCGGCGATGGCGGCCGACGCGGGGCCGTGCAGGAGGTTGCCGGGCCCGAGATCGGGGAACGAGAGGCGCTTGCCGGCCCACCGCTCGGCCAGCGCCGGATCGCGCCTGCCGATCACCGCCAGCACGCGCGAGGCCACCTGCGCCAGTTCGCCCCGCCGCACGATGGCGCCGGGCTGAAACGTGTGGTTGGGCAGCGGCTCGATGAGTCCCGCGCGCGCCACTGCCGTAATCCACGGCGCGGCCCAGTGCCCGCGCGCATCGGTGACCAGCCCGCTCGTGCGCGCCGCGGCCGCCGCCACCACCGGCTGCAGGCGGATGCCGACCAGCGCCGCAAGGTCGCCGCGCGTGACGCGCGGCGCCTTGTCGAGGTCGCGGTATTGCTGCGGCAGCAGCCCGAACGCGACACGCCGCCGGAGTTCGTCCACGCGCGCGGCGAGGTCGGGTGCGGCATCGAGCGCGGCCGCGCGCTGATAGGCCTCGATCGCGGGCTCGATCTCGCCGAGGGCCTCGAGGACTTCCGCCTCGAGCAGGACGGCGGCGCCATCGTCGGGATCCAGCGCCGCGGCCCGCCGCGCGTGATCGAGCGCGGCGCCGAGGTCGCCGGCCTCGCGCTCGACCTCTCCAAGCTCTCGATGCACCAGGCCCGAATCGGGCGAGGCCTCGAGCGCGGCCGCGTACTTCGCGCGGGCCTCCTCGACCCGTCCCGCACGCCGCGCCGCCCTCGCCCCGGCCAGCAGATCCTCCAGGCCCCGGAACTTCAGCACCTCGATGCGCCGGCGCACCTCCGGCAGACCGGGGTCGATGGCCAGCGCCAGGGAGAAGGCCTCCAGCGCCTCGCCCTCCTGCTTCAGCCCGAGCAGCGCCTCGCCGCGGCCGACGACCGCCGCCACGTACTTCCCGTCGCGGGCGAGGGCGCGATCGAAGGCCGCCAGCGCGGGGCGGTAGTCGTGCGCGGCCAGCGCGGTGTAGCCCCGTCCCGCCCATGCCGGATGGAACTCCGGGCTCTTGCGCGTGATGTCGTCGAACTCCTGGCCCGCGCGCCGGACGTCGCCCGACTGCAGCCGCGCCCACGCCAGTTCGTACGCGCGCGCCGGCGCGCCGTGGGCCAGCGCCGCCGGGACGGGCGGGAACAGGAACTCGGGATACCTCGGCGGACCCGGTGCGATGGGCGGGGCCTTGGGCGCGCAGGCGGGAACCCACAGCAGCACCGCCAGGACCAGCGCGCGCCAGCCGACGTGCCACGCCCGCGGGAACCGGCCACCGACCATCGTCAAGCCCATCCTCGTCACCACCGGAACATCCGGGCCCTCATGCCCGTGCGCGGGCCGGCACCAGCCGCTCCGCGAACCGCCGCGGCACCTCGACATCGAGCCGTACGCGCCCACCGTGCTCGTCCTGCCGCAGGACCCGCGCCTGGCGGTGAAGCACCGCGAGATGCGCGCGCTGCGCGGGCTCGGACAAGTCGAGTTCCACCGTGAACACGCGGGTATCGAGGCCCAGCAGCCTGGCCATCTCCTCCAGGAGCCGATCGATTCCGCTGCCGTCGCGCGCCGACACCACGCACGCTCCCGGATACCGGGCGGCCAGGCGTTCGGGCCCGTCCGGCGGCAGACGATCGGCCTTGTTGAGCACCAGCAGGCGCGGGACCTCGGATGCCTCCACCTCCTCGAGCACGTGCCGCACCGCCTCGAGGTGCCGGTCGAGATCGGGGCTCGATGCGTCGGCCACGTGCAACAGCAGGTCGGCCTCCACCACTTCCTCGAGGGTTGCGCGAAAGGCGGCCACCAGCGTGTGGGGCAGGCGCTCGATGACGCCCACCGTGTCCGACAGCAGCAGGCCGGGTCCCTTCGGCAGCCGCACACGGCGAACCAGCGGGTCCAGCGTCACGAACAGCGCATCGGAGGCGGTGGCGTCCTCCCGGGCGAGGCGGTTGAAGAGCGTGGTCTTGCCGGCGTTCGTGTAGCCGACCATCGTCACCGACGGGGCATCGGCCTCCCGTCGCCGCTCCCGGAGCTGGCTTCGACGCTGCCGCACGTCGACCAGTTCGCGCGTGAGCGCGGCGATGCGCTGGCGGATCTTGCGGCGATCGGTCTCGAGCTTCGTCTCGCCGGGGCCCCGGGTGCCGATCCCGCCGCCGAGCCGCGAGAGCGCGGCCCCGGCCCCGACCAGCCGCGGCAGCAGGTACTGGAGCTGCGCCAGCTCCACCTGCAGCTTCCCCTCCCGCGTCCGCGCCCGGCGCGCGAAGATGTCGAGGATCACCTGCGTGCGATCGAGCACGCGGCGATCGAGCGCCCGTTCCAGGTTGCGCAGCTGGGCCGGCGTCAGCTCGTTGTCGAAGACCACGAGGTCGGCGCCCAGTTCGTCGCTGGCCCGCCGGAGCGTCTCCACCTTGCCGCGCCCGATGAAGGTGGCCGGATCGGGGCGTTGCCGCTCCTGCCCTGCCCGCATCGCCACGTCGAGTCCGGCGGCCTCGACGAGCCCGGCCAGTTCATCGAGCGCTGCCTCGGCCGCTTCACGCCCCGAACCCGGTGTCATCAGCCCGACCAGCACCGCGCGGTCGTGAGTCGTCTTCGCGGCCATCGCCGGCCGCATGTTATCACCTCGCCGCACCGCGGCGTACCGCAGGCGCGACGGCCTCGCCATCGGCCGGCGACCCGCCGGGTGCACGCGCGCAGGCGCCGGATCCCCTGCTCGGCATATGATCGGAGGTCATCGCGCCCGAGGCCACTCTCCGGCACGGCGCCTGTACCCAGACGCCCATGAACCACGTCCTGCAACTCCTCCTGTTGCTCGCCTTCATCGTGATCGCGGCCAAGCTCGCGGGCGCTGCTGCCAACCGCATCGGCCAGCCGGCGGTGTTCGGCGAGATTCTCGTCGGGCTCATCCTCGGGCCCACCGTGCTGAACGTGCTCGACTGGTCGGTGTTCCAACCCGGCGCCCTTCCCGATCATGGGGTTGCACCGCCGCGGCTCTACGGGGTGATTCACGATCTGGCCGAACTCGGCGTCGTGCTGCTCATGTTCATCGCGGGCATGGAGACGAACCTGGCCGAGATGCGGCGCGTCGGGACCGTCGCGCTGTGGGCCGCCACCGGCGGCGTGCTCGTGCCGCTCGCCGGCGGCATCGGCGTCTCATGGATCTTCGGGCTGCCGCTGGTCTGGGAAGGCATCTTCATCGGCACCATCCTCACGGCCACCAGCGTCAGCATCTCGGCCCAGACGCTGATCGAACTCGGCCAGCTCCGCTCGAAGGAAGGCTCGACGATCCTCGGCGCCGCGGTCATCGACGACGTCCAGGGCATCATCCTGCTGTCGCTCGTCGTCGCCTTCGCGAGCACTGGCGGCGAGGCCCATGTCGGCGACCTGGGCCTCGTCGTGGTGCGCATGGTCGCGTTCTTCGCCGCCGGCATCTTCCTGGGACGGTATTTCGAGGGCGTGGCCACGTGGGCCGGCCGGCTCGGCGTGAGCGAGGGACTACTGGCGATCGTGCTCGCGGTGGCGCTCATCTACGCGTGGGCTGCGGAGTACCTGGGCGGCGTGGCGGCCATCACCGGCTCGTATCTCGCCGGCGTCCTGTTCGCGCGCACCAGCTTCAAGGAGCGGATCGAGCATGGCGTGCATCCGCTCACCTACTCCATGCTCGTGCCGGTGTTCTTCATCAGCATCGGCCTGGCGGCCAACGGCCGGGAACTGGGCCCGCAGGCCGCCTTCACCGTCTGGCTGGTCATCGTCGCGATCGTGGCCAAGGCGCTCGGCTGCGGACTGTTCGCGCGCGTCTCGGGCTTCAACACCGCCGAGTCGGTCCGGGTCGGAGTGGGGATGATCTCGCGCGGCGAGGTGGGGCTGATCGTGGCCGGCTACGGTCTGGCGCACGGCATCATCCCGCAGGGGGTCTTCTCGGCCGCGGTCATCATGGTGCTGGTGACCACGATGGTGACGCCGCCGCTGCTGCGCCTGGCGTTCCCCCGTGTGACCGGCGCGCCGTCTGGCACGGTGGTGGAGGAGACGGTTGCCAGCATCCCGGAAGAAATCAGTCGCAACTCGTAAGCCGCGCGTACGCATTCCGCTGCCACGCCAGACCGGCGGGGTCCATGCCGACAAGACGCGCCGCCCCATGCGGAAGGCGAAGCACAAGCGGCCGCCGGGAGACGAGTGATCCTCGGGTGGGCCTGCCGGCCAGGGAGGCCGCCACCTCAGCTGCCGTTCACGGTAGACTAGGACTTTCCGCCGCCACGGGGGCGGCGCGACATCCGGTTTCCATCACACGAGGTGATCCATGGGCATGCGAGACACGTATGCATACGCGATTCAGACCTGCAAGGGCCGCATGGACGGCGCGGCCGAGGAGCGCGACGGCAAGCTCCACTTCAAGGGCACGGTGAAGTCCGAGGCGGACAAGAACCTGATCTGGGACGCCATCAAGACCATCCCGACGTGGCAGCAGGACGTCTCGGCCGACATCCGGGTCGTGGCGCCGGAGCCGAAGACCTACACGGTGCAGGCCGGCGACACGCTGAGCAAGATCGCCAAGGAGTTCCTGGGCAACGCCAACGCCTACATGAAGATCTTCGAGGCCAACAAGGACCAGTTGAGCGATCCCGACAGGATCAAGCCGGGCCAGGTGCTGAAGATCCCGCAGTAGCCGGCACCGGCCGCCCTGGCCGTCGTTGGCCTCCGGCACCCGCACCGGCCGGCAGCGCACCCGACGCCGCCGGCCGGTCCTCGCTGTCGCGCATCCGGCCGGGCACGTCCCGCACGCGGCGCCGCGTCGGCGCGCGCGCCGGCGTCCAGCAGGATCAGAACCGGATGCGCACGTCTCCCTTGTCGATGACGTGGATGGTGTCGACGAAATGGATGCGGACCGGGTTGGTGCGCATGACGAGGGAGTGCGTGCGCACGCCACCGCCGAAGAACTTGACGCCGTCCATGAGCTTGCCGTCGGTGACGCCCGTGGCAGCGTAGATGATGTCGGTGCCGGGCGCCAGGTCCTCGGCGGTGTAGATCTTCTTGAGATCGCTGACGCCCATCGCCCGGGCCCGCTCGTCGTCGCCGGGCTTGTTCATCACGAGGCGCGCGAAGATCTCGCCGTTGAGGCAGCGCATCGCCGCCGCCGCGAGCACGCCTTCCGGCGCGCCGCCAATGCCCATCACCGCATGGATGCCCGTACCTTCGACCGCCGCCGCGATGCCCCATGACAGGTCGCCGTCGCGGATCAGGCGGATGCGCGCGCCCGTGGCCCGGATGTCGGCGATCAGCTTCTCGTGGCGCGGCCGCTCCAGCACCACGATGACCAGATCCTCCACCCGCCGGTTGAGCGCCTTGGCGATGCCCTTCAGGTTGTGTGACACCGGCGCGTCGAGGAACACCGCGTGCTTGCAGCTCGGCCCGACGACGAGCTTCTCCATGTAGCAGTCGGGCGCGTGCAGCAGGCCGTTCTCGCTCGAGGCTGCCAGCACCGCGATGGCGCCGTTGACGCCCGTGGCGCACAGGTTGGTGCCCTCCAGCGGGTCGACGGCGATGTCCACCTTCGGCAGGCCGGCGTCGGGCCTGGACACGCCTTCGCCCACGCGCTCCCCGATGTAGAGCATCGGCGCCTCGTCGCGCTCGCCCTCGCCAATCACGATGCGGCCGTCCATCGGGATGACGTCCATCGCCTTGCGCATCGCCTCGACCGCGGCCTGATCGGCCTTGTGCGCGTCGCCCTGTCCCATCGTGTGCGCACACGCGATGGCGGCCTGTTCCACGACTTTCAGGAAGTCGAGCGAGAGATCGGTCTGCATGCGTGAACCTCGTGCGACACGGGCCTGGGCGGCGCACTCCGGCGGCGGGACGCCGGCGCGGCCTGGCCTGGCCCCCCGCGAGACGTCGGGAATGCGACTTCGGGAGCAAGGACGCGGCTCGCGGCCTGTCGCCCGGCCGCGAATCCGCGAGGATGCTAGCACAGGGCCCGACGCGGCCGGTACGGCCCGCCGCTCGGGTCCGTGCCGGGCCCGGCGCCTCAGGCGGGCTTGCGGAGCAGGACTTCGCGGGTCTGCGTGAGCAGGAGGAACGACTCGGCCACGCGCAGGCCCGGCAGCAGCAGCGTCACGTCGCGGTTCTGCCACGCCACGTCGCGACGTGGCACGCCACGATAGGGCTTGTGAACGAGCGTCGTCTCGTCTTCGATCACGAACCGCGTGAACTCCGGCTCGGGCCCAGGCTTCGTGGAGAAGAAGCCGGCAAGCACGCCGCCCGGTGCCAGCACCCGCGCGAGCTGGGCCCCGAGCGCGGCGGCCGACGCCTTGTCGAGGTAGTCGAAGAAGTCCCAGCAGAGGATGCCGTCGACCGAGGCGTCGGCCTGGGTGAGGCGCACCGCGAGCGTGGCGGGCAACTCGCCCCGTCGATCCTCGTGCGCCGCGCGGTAGAGGTCGGCGTAGAGATCCTCGACGAAGAACTTGCAGCCCAGGCGCTCACCCAGCAGCGCCACGTTGGAGCCCACGACCGGTCCCAGGTCGAGCACGACCGGAGACGCACGCTGCCCCACCGCTGCCAGGAACTTCGGCAGCACCTTCGTGGCGACGCGGCGCTCGGGACCCAGAGCCGGCGCCGGCGCGTCAGCCCGATCCTTCTTGCCGAATCCGAACACGGGTGAGTGGGAGCGGGCCGGCACCCCGGCGGCGCGGCCCGCCCTCGAATCTCAGGCCTTGGCCGGTTTGGGATCGGCTGCCGGCTTGGCCTCGGCCACGGGCTTGGCCTCGGCCACCGGCTTGCCTCCGCCGATCACCGCGCCCCCGCGCTGCATGTCGATGCTGCCGCGGAAGTGGGCGCCTTCGGCAATGGCCACGCGCGGCGACGTCAGGTCGCCATCCACGGAACCGTTGTCGCGGATCTCGACCTTCTCCGAAGCCGTGATGTTGCCCACCACCTCTCCAAGCACTACCACCTGCTTGGCGAAGATCTCGGCCTTGATCTTGCCGTTGGGGCCGATGGTCAACACGTTCTGCCGGAGCTCGATCCTGCCGTCCACCTGCCCTTCGATGGCCAGATCCTCGCTGCCGCTCAGTTCACCCTTGATGACGACTGACTTGCCGATGTTCACCGTGTCCCTCGCGAGCGTTGATGACCTGGGTGCGCCAGCAACCGGTTCAGGCGCCGGCGGGGCACTCGAGGCCGGCGCCGGCGGTGGCGCCGGAGCCGGGGTGGCCGCTGGAGGAGCCGGCCGCACACCTTCGTCCCGTTTCCACATAGACGAGAACTCCCGTGAAAGCGTCGTACTGCGCAGGAAAGACCGTTCGGGCCGGGGCGAGCGCCAGTATACCTCACGCCGGCCCCGCAATCGCCGGCTCGAAACCAGCATTCCGCTCGCGGGCGGCGCCCGATCGGCGTCCGGCAGGACGCGCGCGCCGGATCACCCGCACGGCTCCGCGGTCACCACACGAAGAGGGCCGCGGGAGCCGCCGCTACGCTACGATGGCTGGGTGAGGATCTACCTGGATCACAACGCGACAACGCCAATCCTGCCAGAGGCGCTCTCCGCGATGGTGCGCGTGCTGCAGACCTCGATCGGCAACGCCTCGAGCGTCCATCTCGACGGGCAGCGGGCCAAGGCCGACATCGACGAGGCGCGCACCGCGGTCGCCGGCCTCATCGGCGCCGAGGCCAGCGAGCTGGTCTTCACGAGCGGTGGAACCGAAAGCGACAACCTGGCCGTGCGCGGCGCTGCCGAGGTCCTCGCCGGGTCGAAGCGCCGTCACCTGATCGCATCGGCCATCGAACACGAGGCGGTCCTCAACACCGTGCGCGCGCTCGGCAAGCGCGGCTGGGACGTCTCGTGGCTGCCGGTCGACGCCGACGGCGTGGTCCGCGTGTCGGCTCTCGTTGCGCTGCTCCGCCCCGACACCGCGCTGGTGTCGGTGATGCACGCCAACAACGAGGTGGGCACCGTTCAGCCCATCGCCGAACTGGCCGCGACGGCCCGCGCGGCGGGCGCATGGTTCCACACAGACGCCGTGCAGACGGCCGGCAAGCTGCCGGTCGACGTCTCGGCGCTCGGCGTGGATCTGCTCTCGGTGTCGGCGCACAAGTTCGGCGGGCCGAAAGGCGCCGGCGCGCTCTGGATCCGGCGCGGCGTCCGGCTCACGCCCTGCCTCACCGGTGGCCGTCAGGAGCGCGGCCGTCGAGCCGGGACGGAGAACGTCGCCGCCATCGCCGGCTTCGGGGCCGCGGCGCGGCATGCGGCCGCGCACATCGACACCGATGCACCACGCACGGCCCGGCTGCGAGATCGGCTCGAACTCGGCATCCTCTCGACAGTGCCCGACACCTCGGTCAACGGCGGCAGCGCCCCGAGGGTGCCCAATACCACCAATGTCGCATTCGCTGGTGTGGAGGCCGAGGCGCTGCTCATGGCGCTCGACCTCGACGGCGTGGCCGTCTCGACCGGATCGGCCTGCTCCTCCGGTACGCTCGAGCCCAGCCACGTGCTGCGGGCAATGGGCCTGGCGGGCGCACGGGCCCAGGACGCGCTGCGCTTCAGCCTCGGGTCCGCCACGACGGAAGACGAGATCGACCGCGTGCTCGAACGGCTCCCGCGGCTGGTGCGCCGGCTGCGCGACCTCCGGGGGCGAGGCTAGCCGTGCGCATCGTCGCCGCCATGTCGGGAGGCGTCGACTCGACGGTTGCCGCCGCCCTGCTCGCCGAGAGCGGCCACGAGGTGATTGGCCTCTCGATGCAGCTCTACGATCAGCAGTCGGGCGAGGCGAGCTTCGGCTCGTGCTGCACCCTCGACGACCTGCACGACGCGCGGCGCGCGGCGCACGCGCTGGGCATCCCCCATTACATCGTCAACTTCGAGCGGCCGTTCGCCGAGCACGTGATCGAGAACTTCGTGAGCGAGTACCTCGCCGGACGGACCCCGATCCCCTGCACCCACTGCAACAGCGACGTGAAGTTCGCCACGCTCGTCGAGCGGGCCGGTTCGCTGGGCGCGACGCACGTGGCCACGGGCCATTACGCACGCGTGCACCGCGACGAGACGACGGCGCGCTACGTGCTGCGCCGCGGGCGGGATCCGCAGAAAGACCAGGCCTACTTCCTCTTCTCGCTGACGCAGACGCAGCTGGCGCGGGCGGTGTTTCCCGTCGGCGATCTCACGAAGGACGAGGTCCGCGAGATCGCGCGCGCCAGGGGCCTGCGCGTGGCCGACAAGCCCGACAGCCACGAGATCTGCTTCGTGCCCGACGGCGACTACGCGGCGTTCGTGGAGCGCCGCAGCGGCGCGGTCGCCGGCCAGATGGCCGGCGTCATCACCGACGCGGCCGGACGCGTGCTCGGGACCCACGACGGCGTGCATCGCTTCACCATCGGCCAGCGCAAGGGCCTGCGCCTGGCCGTGGGCGTTCCGCTCTACGTGACCGGGATCCGCCCGGCGACGCGCACGATCGTCGTGGGACCGCGCGAGGCGCTCGAGCGGACCACGTTCGAGGCGGGCCAGGTGAGCTGGACGTCGGGCGAGGCGCCCGCGGCGCCCATCCGCGCCGGCGTGCAGATCCGCCACCGGCACGCGGCCGCACCGGCCACCATCGAGGTGCTCGCCCCGGATCGCGTGCGCGTGACCTGCGACCTGCCGCAGAGCGCCATCACGCCCGGGCAGGCAGCCGTGTTCTTCGACGGCGAAGAGGTGCTGGGAGGAGGGTGGATCAGGCCGTGACCACCGCCGCCTCGTGCCCGGGCACGCCGTCGAGGTAGCGCTCGGCGTCGATGGCGGCCATGCACCCCGACCCCGCGGCGGTGATCGCCTGCCGGTACACGTGGTCCTGCACGTCGCCTGCCGCGAACACGCCCGGCACGTTCGTCCGGCTCCCCTTCCCGGTGATCAGGTAGCCGTTCTCGTCCATGTCGAGTTGGCCTCTGAACAGGCCGGTGTTCGGCGTGTGGCCGATGGCGACGAACAGGCCATCGACCGGCACCGTCTTCTGCTCGCCCGTCACGACGTCGCGCACGAGCACGCCGCTCACCTCGCCCTTGGCCGGATCGAGCACCGCCTCGACGACCGCGTTCCAGATGAACTCGATCTTCGGGTTGGCCATCGCCTTGTCCTGCATGATCTTCGACGCGCGCAGCCTGTCGCGCCGGTGAATCAGCGAGACCTTCGACGCGAACTTCGTGAGGAAGATGGCCTCCTCGACGGCCGAGTCGCCGCCGCCCACCACCGCCACCGGACGCCCGCGGTAGAAGTAGCCGTCGCAGGTGGCACACGTCGTCACCCCGTGCCCCATGAGCTTCGCTTCCGACTCGAGGCCGAGCAGGCGCGCCGACGCGCCGGTGGCCACGATCAGCGCGCGCGCGGTGATCTCGCCCTCGTCGGTGGTGAGCACGAACGGCCGCCTGGACAGATCGACGGCCTTCACGTCGCCCACGACCACCTCGGCGCCGAAACGCTGCGCCTGGGCGCGCAGTTCGTTGATCAGGTCGGGCCCCATGATGCCGTCGCGGTACCCGGGGTAGTTCTCCACCATCGTCGTGAGCATCAGCTGACCGCCCGCGCTCAGCCCTTCGATGACCAGGGGCGCGAGGTTGGCCCTTGCGGCGTAGAGGGCCGCGGTGAGCCCGGCGGGGCCGGATCCGATGATGACGACGTCACGGGAGGTGGTCATGGGTGTGTCTCGGCGGGGTGTCGGGATCGAGGCCTGGGGCCTGGGGCCTGGGGCCTCGGCTCCCGGGCCCCGGGCGACGGCCTCAGAAGTGCTTCTCCACCATCTTCTTCAGCTCGGCCTTGTCGCGCACGCCGAGCACCTGATCCACCATCCGGCCTCCCTTGAAGACCATCAGCGTCGGGATGCTGCGGATCCCGAACTGCGTGGGGATGATCGGGTTGTCATCGACGTTCATCTTGCCGACGGTGAGCTTGCCCTCGAGTTCGCCTGCGAGCGCATCGAGCGTTGGCGCGATCATGCGGCAGGGGCCGCACCACTCGGCCCAGAAGTCCACCAGCACCGGCGTCGTCGCGGCGCCGATCACCTGCTGGAAGTTCGCGTCGGTCAGGGTCGTAATCTTGTCGGAAGCCATGGAGTCCTCTCGCGGCGCCCCAGCGCGCGCCTTCAAGGCACGGCGCGGGCGCCGGGGTCACGACACAGAGACGCCGGACCGGCAGCATGGTTACAGCCACCGGCCGGCGTCGTGGATTATGGCGCAGGAACCGGCGGGCCTGTGCGCCGCCGCATCACGCGCTCGCGAGCCGTGACTCGCGCACCGCGGCGAACACCTCGGCGAAGCGCCGCGCGAGCTCCGGCACGGCGGGCAGTCCTGACCCGGCTCCCGCCCCCTCGTCGTCGACGACGCCGAAGAACGTGCCGCCGCGCATCGCGAGCATGCCCTCGAGACCCGAGGCCCGCTCGCCGCTGGCAAGCTGCCGCGCGTAAGCCGTGCCCAGCGTGCAGACCGCGTCGCTGAACACGATCCCGCCCTTGAGGAAGCTGAGCCGGCCCCAGAACTCGAGGCCATTCACCGAATAGAGTTCCGGTGCCAGGCCCAGCATGCCGAGCCACTCCGGCGCGCACAGGCCCTGGAAGGCGGCGTCGTGGATGGTGAGGACGGTGGTGGCGCCGGCCAACGCCGGCGTGCCGGCCCATTCCGTGCGCAGCAGCACCGGGACGAGCGCCGCCTGCCAGTCGTGGACGTGCACCACGTCCACCGGCTCGCCCGCTCGTGCTGCCCACTCCAGGGCCGCACGGCACAGGAACGCGAAGCGCCGCGGGTTGTCGGCGTAATCGGCCTGCCCGTCGCCGTAGAGGTGCTCCCGCTCGAAGAAGCCCGGGTGCTCGACCAGGATCGCCCGGGCGTTGGGCCCGATCGGCACCTCGTAACAGGCTGCCGTCTCGACGTGGCTGCCCATTGGCACGGCGAAGCAATCCACGGGCACCCCGCGCGTCTCGCCCGCGTAGCGTGGCACGATCAGCGTCACCTGGTGTCCGAGCGCGCCAAGCGCTGCAGGCAGCCCTCCGATCAGATCGGCCAGCGCGCCGGGGCGGGCAAAGGGTGCAGCCTCGGAGGCGACGATCAGGATCGACAGCGGGCTTGTCGTCGATACCGCCACGGCCGGGCTTGCTGCCGGCTTCGCTCCCGGGCTGGCCGGCGCCCGGCGCGGCGTCCTGGCCTTCCTGGCTGCCGGAGCAGGGGGGGCTTCGGATCGCGCGCCCACCGTCCGGCGCGTCCCGGCAGCCTTGCGGGAGGTGGGCGCCGCAGTCGCAGCTGCCTTGACGGCGGCCGGCTTCGCGGCGCGCGTCGGCCGTTTCGCACGGCCCCGTCCCGCCCCCGCCCCCACGCCCTCATGTGGGGTGGCGCCAGGCACGTCCTGATCTGAGGCGGCAGCCTGCGCCGTGGTCGCTTCCGGCGAGGGTGCCTGGCCGTCGGGCTTCGCCCCGGCGGCAGCGGCAGTCATGGCCTTGGACGGGCGCGTCTTGCGCACCGCCCGCTTCGTGGTCTTGTCGGTCATGGTTCTGGCTGGCTCCCGCGGACGTCTCGTGCGTCCGGCTGTCGGTCGGTGAACGCCCGCGGTGCTGCGCGCCTCGGGTGCCGCCGGGAGCCTTGCGGTGAAGCGTGGAGCGACCTTCGATCCCGGCCCGCTCTTCGGGCTGGCCTGGGGGGTCTTCTATCGGGCGGCCCGTTGCAGGGCCCGCCCTCTGGCGACGTGTTGGGCCGCCTCAGCCGGGCGGCCCAGTCGATTATATAGGTCCGCGAGCACGAAGTGCCCGAAGGGAACCAGCCCAGGCTGCGGGCCCAGGTCGAGCCCGCGCTGCGCGAGCCGCGCAGCCTCGGCCAGGTTCCGGCCCTGGTCGAGATAGGCCTTGGCGAGAAACAGGTGTCCCTCGGCAAACCGTGGATTGCCCTCCAGCGCCTGCCTGAGCGCGTCCACCTGGAGGTCGCGCTGGCCCGCGGCTTCGTAGAGCCGCGAGAGGTTGAAGGCCGCCTTGTAGCTGTCGGGGTGCAGCTTCAGCTCCTCGAGGTACTCCCGCTCGGCGGCGGCGGCATCGCCGCGCTGCTCGGCGATCAGTGCGCGGTTGTAGCGGGCGAGCTTCACGTCGGACCGGATGGCGATCGCCTCCGCGATCAGGCGCTCGGACTCGGCCACCTCACCCCGCTGGAAAGCGAGCACCGCCATGGCGTTCTTGGCCTGCGCCACCTTCGGATCGAGGTCCAGCGCTTCCCGGAACCAGCGTTCGGCCGTCGTCGAATCGCCTCGATCGAGAAAGATCTCGCCGAGCTGGTACCGGACGTACGCGTCCTTCGGGCCGATGCGGAGGTAGTGCTCGTAGCCGGCGATGGCCGCCTCGTCGTTGCCCATCTGGCGATAGGCCTGCGCGATGTTGATGACCGCCAGGTCGTAGTCGGGCTTGAGATCGAGCGCCTTCCGGTAGTTGTCGATCGCCTCCTGGAACCGGCCCGCCCGGAAGTACGCGTTGCCGAGCTTGAACCAGGCGTCGATCACCTTCGGATCCTC
>JBDIBB010000031.1:0-36284 GCA_039812685.1 Vicinamibacteraceae bacterium | reverse complement strand
AAGTGCCGCGTCGCACCGAGACGGGCGCGGCGCCCGGCTGGCCAGGCGCGACGACCGAGAATACGGCCAGTATTCGAAGGAGGAGCAACGCCGCCAGCCGGGATGCCCCGCCCGTCGAATGCAGCGCCACTTTCGCCACGGGCTGCTAGCCGTTGTACGCCAGTCGGGACGGCTGCCCGTCGGCTTTCCGAAAGAGGCGGCTGTCGGGGTCGGTCGTCGAGTGATGTGTCTCATTCGAACGCCGTTGGCCGCGGAAATCGACCATCGGGGTACCCGGTCGTCGTCGCTGGGCGGCGGCACAGCCTTGGGCTGGAAGCTCTTCAGAACGGCGTAGACTGCGCAGCAACGTACCGTCCACCGTGAAATGGTCGGCCGACAACAGCCCGGCGGCGCCGGCGGCCTCCACCGAGACGCCGGGCAGCACACCGCCCGACGCATCCCTGACGGCCCCCTCGATGGCGCCGCGCGTCTCCTGCGCCCACGCCGGCACGGCCAGCAGGACGCACAGCAGCAGCCCAAACAGTCCTCTCCTCATAGGCAACCCCTCCTGAGTCCACGCGCAACACACAGATCACATGGAGCCGCGTGCGCAGCGCATCACCCGCTGAGCGCGGGAAATCTACGGTGGCTGGCTTGCCTGCTCGCCATGTGCCAACCCGACGTGGCTGGCGGCGCGAGAATAGTGCCCGAAACACAGGCGCTACCCGGGAGACACGGCAGAGCCCGAAGCCCAGCAATCCAAACGCGCCGTGTTCGCAGTTCAAGAAAGCGAATCGCGACCGCGCGGTCCGGGGTTCGGCGACCGGGGGGGCTGGCGCGGCCCACAGCGGCTTCCGGCATGCCGGGGCCCTGTCGATCCAAGATGACGGATCCGACGGGACGAGGCGATGGATTGCGCAAGCCGATGGCCGCACCTCAACCCAATCGACCCATACTTTTTCCGTGAGATTGCGTGTTTCGGGCTCACTGGGCCAACGGCACGCGCCTTGCGTTGGAGTTTCGAGCAATGTCTTGGCGTCCCCGGGCCTTCGGACCGTCTCCCGGGGGGCAGATTGCATGGTTCGTGGATTCTCGGAGGTGAACGGATGAGGTTTTCATTCTCGGTCATGCGGCGCGTTTCGGCGGCGCTGCTGACCCTCGCGTTGCTGGCCGTCCCGGCCATCGCGCAGGAGACGACCGGCGCCATCGCGGGCGTCGTCAAGGATCAGAACGGTGCGGTGCTGCCGGGCGCCACCGTGACCGCCACGGGCCCGGTTGGCAACGTCGTGACCGTCACCGACGAGCGGGGCGAGTACCGGTTCCCGCGCCTGCCCTCGGGCATCTACAAGCTGACGGCCTCCCTCGACGGCTTCGCGACGGGCGAAGGCACCGTGAACCTCACGGTCGGCCAGACGGGCCGGATCGAGTTCATGCTGCGGCTGGCGAGCCTCGCCGAAACGGTCGAGGTGAGCGCCGCGGCCCTCACCGTCGACCTCACGTCGTCGTCGACGGCCACCAACATCTCGCGCGAGCGCATCGAGGTGCTGCCGCGCGGCCGCGACTTCAGCGACGTCGTCTCGCAGGCCGCCGGCGCGGCCAACGAGTCGCAGTCGGGCGGCATCTCGATCGACGGTTCGTCGGGGTCCGAGAACCGGTTCGTCATCGACGGCATCGACACGACGTCGGCGCAGACCGGCGTCAGCGCCGTCCCGATGCGGGCCGAGTTCATGGAAGAGGTGCAGGTGAAGTCGGCGGGCTACTCCGCCGAGTTCGGCGGCTCGACGGGCGGCGTGATCAACGCCATCACCAAGAGCGGCACGAACACGTTCCATGGCGGCGTGCTGGCCGACTTCGAGCAGCGCAAGTGGGGTGGCGGCGAGCGGCCGATTCTCGTCGACAGCCTCGTGGCCGACACCTACCAGTACCTCAGCGATATCCCCAAGGACGACGAGTCGCGCGTCGACCCCGGCGTCTTCCTGGGCGGGCCGGTTCTTCGCGACCGGGTGTGGTTCTTCGGCTCCTACCAGCCGGGCATCCGCAGCACCAAGCGCACGGTCACCTTCATGAACGGCGTGACCAACACGTTCCCGCAGGATTTCCGTGTGGACTACGGCACCTGGAACGTGACGGGCAACCTCAACTCGAAGCTGATCTTCAGGGGCGGCGGCAACTACTCGCCCTACGAGACCAAGAAGGCGCTGCCCAACAAGAACGGCCGCACCACGCTCACCTCGCCCGGTCAGTATCTGAGGGGCCAGAAGGGTCAGCGCGACACCTATTCCGGCTCCGTCGACTACCTGCCCTCCAACCGGCTCGTGGTGTCGGCCCGCGTCGGCCGCTTCCACACCGACCTCGAGAGCACCGGCGTCACCTACCCGGGGCTCATCCACAACTTCTCGACGGCGAGCACGCCGGCCGGCATCGCGGCGCTCGGTTCGGTCGGGCGGCCGGCCGGCTTCGTGTCCGACATCCTGGTCACCGACGCCACGGCGCGAGACGAGTACGTGCGCACCTACATCGGCGCCGACGCCACGCTGTATTTCTCAGCCGGCGGCGAGCACCAGTTGAAGTTCGGGTACCAGACGGAGAAGATCTTCAACGATGTCGATAGCGGCTACAACGCCGACCGCATCCTCTACTACGCCGGCCGCTCTTACACGACGACTACCGGGCAGGCAGTGAGCGGTCCCTATGGCTATTTCCGTCTGCTCAAGATCTCGACGATGGGCGAGACCTCGAGTCGAAACAATGCGCTGTTCATCCAGGACAACTGGAAGGTGAGCGACCGGCTGACGCTGAACATCGGCCTCCGCACCGAACAGGAGAAGGTGCCCAACTTCGGCGCCTCCGGACCGGCGACGGCCATCGAGTTCGGCTACGGGGAGAAACTGGCCCCACGTGTGGGCTTCACCTACGACCTGCTCGGCGATCAGAAATGGAAGCTCTACGGATCCTGGGGCTTCTACTACGACGTGATGAAGTACGAGCTCCCCCGCGGCTCGTTCGGCGGCGACAAGTGGGTGGACTTCTACTACACGTGGAATAATCCGGACTACAGGGTCAACGGTTCCGGCTGCACGACCGGTTCGAATACGATCTCCGAGCGGCCTACCTGCGCCGGGGGCACGCTTATCGAGGCTTACGACCAGCGTTTCAACTCCGCGGCGGCCCCGCCCGAGGATTCGGTCATCGATCCCAACCTGAAGCCGATGAAGCAGTCGGAGTACCAGTTCGGTGTCGACCACGAGCTCACGCCGAGCATCGTGGTGGGCGCCCGCTACGTCAACAAGCACCTCATCCGCGCCATCGAGGACGTCGGCGTCCTGGTGCCCGGCATCGGTGCGGTGTACTACATCGCGAACCCCGGCGAGGGCGTCACGCTTACGATGGGCGGGACGGAATCGCCACCCTTCCCCAAGGCGAAGCGCGACTACCAGGGGCTGGAGCTCACGTTCCAGAAGCGCTACTCCAACAAGTGGGGGCTCTTCGGCAGCTACACCATCAGCCGGCTCTACGGCAACTACTCCGGCCTGGCCAGCTCCGACGAGGACGGTCGCGTGTCGCCCAACGTCAACCGGTTCTTCGACGGCATCGTGATGTTGTACGACCGCAACGCCAAGCTGGTCTACGGCCGGCTCGGCACCGACCGGCCGAACCAGTTCAAGGGCCAGTTCCTCTACGGGTTCGACTGGAACATGATGATCGGGGTGAACCAGTACATCGGCCAGGGCATTCCGATCACGGAGGAAGCAGAGGCAGCGGGTGGCTTCCCGTTCATGCCGTACGGCCGCGGCAACCTCGGACGCACGCCCCTGCTGACCAAGACCGACCTCTCGGTCACCCAGAGCTTCGATCTCGGCGACCGTGTCAAGGTCCAGATCGGCGCGACCATCCTGAATCTGTTCGATCAGCGCACGGTCACCCGTCGGTACAACGAGCGCATGGTTGACGCCCTGCCGATTGACGAAGCGGAGTTCTTCGCCGGCGGCTGGGATTACGAAGCGTTCCTGCGGGCGGATCCGACCCTGCTGGACGTGAAGTTCAACCAGCCCAATCAGTGGCAGGACCCGCGCTCCATCCGCCTGACCGTGAAGTTCACGTTCTAGAGCGGATCTTCATCCGCAACCGGTCGTCGGCGACCGGCTGCAGGAACGATTGGGGAGGGCTGGCAACGGCCCTCCCCTTCTTTTTGGGGTCTTCACCGATTTGAGTACACGCTGTGACCGGTCAAGAAGCGCCTCAAGTCTCGTGCGGATCTGATCGGATGGGCGGTGGCCCACTTCAGCTTCAGCAGCAACATCGTCTCGTCTCGCATGCCGCGGGCTCGGCGCAGGACGGCCTTGATGGTGGTGTTGAGCGACTCGACCACGCCAAAGCGAACGTCATGATCGCAGTACGCGGCGATGCCGTCGATATGAGTCAGCAGGAAGTCGCCGAGCCGCTCCATCTCCGGGAGCCGTTGCCAGCGCAGCGCCTTGAACCACCCGAGCAGGAAGTCCAGCACGCCGCGCCGGGTTCCGTAGGTCCAGAGCCGATCGAGTTGCTCGCGCAGCACGTAGGCTTTGAACAGCCGGCGGTTGGCGGCGAACAACGCCTCAAGTTCCGCCCGTTTCGAGCCACGGACGGTCTTCCAGCGGCGCAACAGCAACCAGCGCTTGCCCCGACCGTGCGCGCGCATGACGGCTCCGGCGCGAAAGAATTCCTGCCGACGGACCTCGTCGAGCGCCGCAGCGTCTCGAGATGCCAGGCCGCGGCCTCGCCGTCGAGCGAGAGACCCAGCCGCCGCGACGATTTCGCCAGCGCCTCGTCGATGCGCCCCACTGGTTGGCGCGCACCACCTGATCGAGCAGCGCGTCGAGATACACCGTGGCGTACGGGCCGCCGCTGCCCGTGCCGCTGCGACCCAGGTATCCCGCGCGCGCCGGCGGCACCACCTGCCGCGCGGCAGCCGGCGGCCACGGCGCGGCCAGAACGAGATCGGGCCGCGTGTCGCGCCACGGCGGTTGCTGCAGGCGATCGGGCAGCGCCGCAGCGTCAAGGCGCGACGCGCGCCACAGCCAGAGGTAGAGCGACCAGGGGTTGGCGGCGGCCATCGTCTCGGTGACTTCGAACGGCACAACCGTGGGCCTGCCCGCGGCGTCCACGCCGCGGGCGTAGAACGGATAGCGCTGGGCATCCTGATCCGGGATCTGCGGCCACCTGAGGTTCATCACGTAGGTGGCCACCGGGGTGGGGTGCTGAAGCAGCGGCGGCAGGTTGACGAGCAGGCACAAGGTCACCACCGCTGCCAGCACCGGCCGGCGCGCAGGCCCCGGCGCGATCGCCGCGAAAGGCGCCATCAGCGGAATCGACGAGACCAGCAACCTCGGCCCCCACCCCTCCATGCCATGCCAACCCCAGTAGCCCGCCGCCACGACAAGCTGCGCCGCCGTGCCCAGCACGGCTCCCGCCCAGGCGCGCGCGGCGGGCGAAGATCGCCACTGCCCGCTGTAGCGGCGTGCGGCCCACGCTGCCAGCGGTAGCGCCGGCCAGAAGAGAAGCAGCCCACGGTTCGGTCCGATGAGCAGCCGCCACAACCCATCGAACCACGGGTGCGTGAAGCGGTCATCCGGATAGCCGCCGAAGAAGGTGCCGAATCGCAGGAGCTCGAAGGCCGCCCACGCGGCGATGGGCGCGGCTGCGCCCGCGGCCGCGTACATCAACGCCCGGCGGGCACGCGGTGCGTCGTCGACGGCGACCAGCGGCAGCAGCGTGAACGGCGCGGCCACCAGCAGGCTGCTCTTGGCAAGCACCGCGAACCCTGCGGCGGCGCCGGCCGCTATTTCGAGCGCTCGGCGCGGTGGCTGCGCGCGCGCCGCCGTGAGCGCCGCGAGCAGCCCCAGCGCGAGCGCGGCGGCCTGCACCGGCTCGGAGAACTCCATGTGTGCGTAGGAACCGAGCGGCGAGGCCACCGAGGCCAGCAGGACCGCGGCCACCACCTCCGGACCGCGTCCGCCAAGTCGCCGCGCGAGCATGCCGGCCGCGCCAGCCGTCAGGCCCACCGTCAGCCACGAGACCAGCAGGAACAGCGCCTGCGAACTGCCCGCGCCCCTGACGCCCTCCACATGCGGCGCCAGCCAGGCGGCGGGCACCTGCAGCAGGCTGGTCGCCATGCCGAAGCGCGACACCGCGTCACCGGCCGGCCGCTCGATGGTGAAGTCGCGCCCGCGAGCCTGGCCAATCTCACCCGTCTCGACAATGGCGACGGCGGTGCGGATCATCTGGCGGCCGTCGGCGACAAGACCTACGTGGCGGTCGTCGGCCACCGCGGCCAGTGCGATCAGGACGGCCGCAACCGCGCCGAGGAGGACGCGATCGCGCGGCGCCTTTCGCGCCGCCGTACGGGCGGTCTGGGGCCTGCCGCGCGCGGGCGCGGCCTGGCGGCGTTCTCCTTGGCGTGACATGTCGTCGGCGCGAGCCGCTGCAGCCTGCCGGTTCCTGCCGTCGGGATGTGCGGCCCCCTCAGGCTCGCGGCCCAATCAGCTTATCGCAGGCAATCGGCTGCCGGGCCCGCCGGCGCCGCGTCGGACGCCGATACCGTTCACGGGCTGCTGATGGCGCCGGGGCGACACCGGGCGAACGTGCTGGGGCCGTACGACGCCGTGGGCATCGCCACCGGGCGAGGGCGTGACGGCCGCTTGTACGCAACGTGCGTTCTCGCCGCGACCCGGCGGCGATGATCCGACTCCCGGCCGCGCTCCCGCTCAGCGCAGGCGCTCGGCCGCGATGGTCCGCTTCAGCACGCGCTCGGGCATCACGCGCGCGCCGAGGCCCGGTCCTTCGGGGATGGCGATGAATCCGTCGGCATCGAGCACGACCCTCGGCTCGACGATGTCCTCGTCGAAGTAGGTGCTGGTTTCGGAGGTGTCGCCCGGCAGCGAGAAGCCCTCGGCGGTCTGCAGGTGGATGTTGACCGCCCGGCCGATGCCCGTCTCGTCCATGCCTCCCGACCACACGCCGATGCCGTGGGCGGCGGCGTGGTGCGCGATGCGGATCGACTCCAGCAGCCCGCCCACGCGCCCCTGCTTCACGTTGACGATGCGGCAGGCGCCGATCGAGATGGCGGCGGCAGCATCGGCCAGCGAGTGAATGGACTCGTCGAGGCAGACCGGCGTCCGCATCGCGGCCTGCAGCGTGGCGTGCTCGATGATGTCGCTGTAAGAGAGTGGCTGCTCCACCATCATCAGGTCGAACTCGTCGAGCCGGCGCAGGTGGTCGACATCGGCCAGCGTGTAGTCGCCGTTGGCGTCCACCATCAGCGGCAGGTCGGGGAACCGCCGGCGTACCGCCCGCACCCACTCGATGTCCTGGCCGTTCTTCACCTTCATCTTCACGCGGTGGTACTTGCGCGCGACCGCGCGCTCCACGGCGCGCAGCAGGTCGTCGGGTGAGTCCTTCAGGCCGATGCTGAGGCCGGACGGGATCTTCCGCGCCGGCCGGCCCAGCAACTCGTGCAGGGCGAGGCCTCGCTGATGCGCGATCAGGATCAGGAGCGCGTTCTCGAGCGTCGCCTTGGCCATGCCGTGGCCGCGCACACGCCGGAAGCGCGCCTCGAGGTCACCGAGGGTGAGGCCCTGCTCGACCAGCGGCAGCAGGAAGTCCGCCAGGATGTGCCGCGCCGTGGCGTTGGTCTCGCAGGAGTAGTACGGATCCGGGTCGGAGACGCACTCGCTCCACGCGATGACGCCGTCGGATTCGACGCGCATCAGCATCGCGTCCTTCACGGTCCACACGTGGACGCTCGTGCCGAACGGCGAGACGAACGGCAGCCGCACGGTGACGAGGTCGACGTGATCCAGCCGCGGCAGGACGAGCGCTTCGGGGGCGGCGGTGGGCGAAGACGGAGCTGGCGTCGGCATGAGGCGCCCTCCCCGTCAGCGCCCGCGCAGCGCGGGGAAGACCTCGGTGAACACCCTGTCGCGGATCTCGCGGTCGATCGCCTTCGTGCCTCGCGGTGTTGCCGGCGTCACTTCAATCAACGTGTTGAAGGCCGTCACGTACCCGATGCCCGCGGCCGGATCCAGGTAGAAGTGCGAGATGAAGCCGTTCTGGTCGCCGCCGTGGCCGACGCAGGTGCGATCGAAGTGCCGCTCGACGAAGAAGCCGAGCCCCATGCGCACGTCGCGATCCGGCGCCTCGCCGTCGGTTTCCGCGGGCACCACCGGGCGCCACATCTCCTCGATCGACGCCCGCGAGAGCACCGTGTCGTAGCGCGCGCGCCGCGTGGCATCGGCGGGCCGGCCGAGCAGGAAGCTCACCCACTTCGCCAGGTCGGCGACCGGCGCGTTCAGGCCGCCGTTGGACACCGTGACGCCGGTATCCGCATCGAACGGGCGCTCGGTGCGCACCCCGTCGCGCGTCACGTAGCTGTGCGACTTGTGGGCGAGCAGATAGGGCGGCGTAGCGTCGAAGTAGCTCTCGCGCATCTCGAGCGGCCGCAGGATGTGCTTGTCGACGTAGACCTCGAAATCCTCGCCGGCCAGTTGCTCGATGATGCGGCCGAGGAAGACGATCCCGGGGTTCGAGTACTGGAAGCGGCTGCCCGGCGCGAACTCCACCTCCGTGTACGGGAGCATCGCGGCGAGCTGCGCCCAGGAGGTCGGCTCGAACGGATGCCAGCGCCTGTCGCCACCCCACGGCCACGTGGGCGACCTGAAGCCGGCGCTGTGACTCAGCAGGTGGCGGATCGTGATCGCCTCCACCGGCCCGTACGGGTCGTGCACGGCGCGCAGTTCCGGCAGGTAGCGCACCACCGCATCGTCGAGCGACAGGCGGCCGCCGTCACGCAACTGCATGATCGCCACCGCCGTGAACGTCTTGGTGATCGAGGCCCAGTGGAAGATCGTGCGCTGGTCGACCGGGCGCGCCGTGACCACGTCGGCAACGCCTTCGCCGTCGGCGAACACCGTCCGGTCGCCCTCCACCACCGCGATGGCGGCGCCGGCGATCCCCGCCGACTCGATCGTCCGTCTCCACTGCGCGCGGAAGTCGTCGAAAGCCATGGCTGTCGTTGTCCGGGGCGTTTGCGCCGACGCGATTGCGCCGGCCACGATCAGGCCTGTGATCACCGCGGTCGCCCTCACCTGCCCTCCCTGCCGCGCGTGACGTGCGCCGGCACTTCGCGACGATCCTCCGGCAGGCGCCGGCGACGCGTCAAGCCGGCGTCCGTCGTTGACGTGGCGAGGGAGCATCACTCGAGCCGAGGTCCGCGGCCACCGTGCGGTGATCCCGCCTCGCCGTCCCCGCGCGCGTCACCGCAGCCACGGAGGCCGCGGCAGCAGGCGATCGCGGTCGAACGGCGGTGCCTTGCGGGGCGGCAGCTCGTCGTCGGGGAACAGCGCGAGCCAGTGCTCACGGTCGGAGTCGTCGGCGTGATAGGTGAGATACGCGCGGGTGTCAGCGTCGCTGCCCGCGCCGACCAGGCTCACGTGGTAGGCCGCGGACGGGTCGTCGTCGAACGCCGGGACCTCTTCTCGCAGGATCTCGTGCCAGAGCGCGGTGTACAACTCGCGGTCGCTGAGGTGGTCGGTCTTGCTGAGGAACACCCGGAGGGCCGCCAGGCGGTCGATGACCTCCCACAACTTCACGCTCAGCGCGGCGTCGGCGAGGGTCTCCGGCTCCGGCAGTTCGACGCCGGCCTCCGTCAGTTGCTGGAAGTTGGTGGTCCACGGGCCGGTCTCGATCGCCAGCACGTGAGCCCACAACTGCTCGCGCGCGCTGGGCGGCAACGCCGAGGACTCCCAGGCGGTCATGCTGCCACCCGCCAGCCGGCGGGCCTCTTCCTTCATGGTGCGAATGCGCGCCTCCCGATCGGTCCGGCTCTCATCGTCCCGGGCGTTGGTAGACATGGGCGTCCTCCCTCCAGCGCACCAGCGAGGAGGGCTGGCACGCGTCCGCATGGAGGCCGGGGACCGCGCGCGGGAGCCGTCCGCCCGCACGTCCGTCCGCCAGCCACCGGCGCCCGACCAGAGTCCGGCAGTGATTGACGACGACGATGCCATCGTCCGCGCGTGACGTCAACCCCGGGAAAGTCCTGGGTACAGTTCGACGTCGGCTCGCCACCGTCGGCGGCCTTCGCCTCAACCCACGGGAGCACGAGCAGGCTCGTCTCGCCCTCTTCACCGAAGGCCAGGATCCTCGCCCGTCTCTCGAGAAGGAGGTCAACGACAGCAGATGTGGCGACGTTGCCGACGACGCAGGTGCACCGCCTTCGGCGGTGCGCCGAGCAACACGTTCCTCGCGTTGAAGTCGTCGTCTTTGGTGAGGATGGCAAAGCCCCCGACGCGGGCCGCTTCCCAGAGCTTCGAGTCGTCAGACCCGCGAAGTCGCAGCGTCTCGACGTGCACGCTGTCCGGAAACACCTCGCGCTGGGGCAACCACCGGCGCGCGACTGAGGCTCTCGTCGATGAGGAAGCGCACGAGTCAGGCCACCGGCGACGCCAGGCGCCGCTCTCGGGCCGCGGCGAACGCCAGGACGGCGCGGATGCTCTCGGACGTGAGGCTTGGGAAGTCGGCGAGGATCTCGGCCTCGGTCATTCCCGAGGCCAGGTATTCGAGCACGTCCTGCACCGTGATGCGCGTGCCAGCAATACACGGCTTGCCGCTGCGGACTCCTGGCGTCACCGTGATCAACTCTTCCCAGCGCATGGCGTCAGGATAGATCCTCAATCCCGGCAGGCTTGAGCCATCCGCACTGGTCCTGGCGTTCCATCAGCACGCTCAACCGCATTGTGACTGGAAAGGAAATTGGCTCCTCGGGCTGGACTCGAACCAGCAACCCTCCGGTTAACAGTTGCCGCGCTGCACTGTCGCCTCACATCGCAGCACGTGAGTTCGAGTCGTATTCATGAGGTCGGATCGCGGATCCGGAGCCCCTTCGTTTTCGTACCGAGTCGCACCGTTTTCGGAAGCGGGTGGGTACAGTTTTGGGTACAGGCGGCGCGAACATGCTGCCATCGGCGACCGCCGCCTGGACAGGCCCACCCTACGGGAGCACGAGCAAGCTCGTCTCTCCCTCTTCACCGAAGGCCAGAATCCTCGTCCGCCTCTCGAGAAGAAGGTGGATGACAGCAGACGTAGCGACGTTGCCGACACGCAGGTGCACCACTTTCGGCGGAGCGCCGAGCAACACGCTCCTCGCGTTGAAGTCGTCGTCCTTGGTGAGAATGACGAGGCCCTCGGCGCGGGCGGCCTCCCATACCCTCGAATCGTCGCACCCGCGCAAACGCAGCGTCTCCACGTGCACGCTGTCAGGGAACGACGCGCGCAGCGCGACGACCAGCCGGGGACTCAGGTTCTCGTCGATGAGGAATCGCACGAGTCAGGCCGCTGGGGAAGCCAGGCGACGCTCTCGGGCCGCGGCGAACGCCAGGACGGCGCGGATGCTCTCGGAGGTCAGGCTTGGGAAGTCGGCGAGGATCTCGGCTTCGGTCATGCCGGAGGCCAGGTACTCGAGAACGTCCTGTACGGTGATCCGCGTGCCCGTTACGCAGGGCTTGCCGCTGCGGATCCCAGGCGTCATCGTAATCAGTTCTTCCCAGCGCATAGCGTCAGGATAGACGCTGCGCTCCTCCCCGGCAAGAACACAGGGCAAGAACACGGGCCCGACCCGCGCCGGCGGAAACGGCGCCGTGTTGTACTTCGCCGGATGGATCGTCTTCACCGGTAGCGCCATCATCAGCGCAAGCTACCGTGGAAGCCGCCGACGTCGTCCTAGCGCACGTGCCTGCAGAAGCCGAGGCCCTCAACCACGACTTCGTCACCCTCTACAGGGGGACGTTTCGCGAGGTCTACGCCTTTGTACGGGCGCAGGTCGCCGACGCGGCGACGGCGGAGGAACTCGTCAGCGGTATCTACCTGAAGGCCTACCGGCACCGCCAGGCAGCGCCCCCCCAGGGTCGGCAGCGGTTCTGGCTGTTCCGGATCGCCGGTACCGCCGTCATCGATCACTACCGGACCGAGGGACGCCGGCGAGCGGCGACGCTGAGCCTCGAAGACATCGGTGAGCTCACTGCGGCCGGGCAGGACCCGGAGCAGCGCCTGCTCGAACGCGAGCGGATGGGGCGCCTCTTGACGGCCCTCGGGGAACTCGAGGCGCGGGACCGCGAACTGCTCGCCCTGAAGTTCGCCAGTCACCACAGCAACCAGGAAATCGGCGAGGTGCTGCGCGTGTCGCCCGCCGCCGTCGCCATGAGGCTGATGCGCGCGTTGCGACACCTGCGCCGTCGCCTGGGCGCATCGGAATCACGGTCATGAGGACGAGACGAGGACGTGCCCGCCTGATCTCGGAGTACGTCGATGCCCGCATCGGGCGCCACGCACGGGCGGACGCGCCGGAGGCAACCGGCCAGGACCGCGACTTCGACGGGTTGCTCGACCTGGCGCGGGAACTGAGCCGCCTGGAGTTCGAGCCGCCCCGCGGTGCCGAACAGGCGGTCCTGCAGCGCCTGGCGCGCGAGGCGGCACGTCTGGACGACGCGCCGGTGACCAGCGGGTGGTGGCCGGCCTGGTTCGGCCGGACGACCGAGCAGGACCGCCTGCCGTTCTGGCAGCCGCTGCTGACCACGACGCTGGCCCTGCTGGTGCTCGCCAGCACGTTGTGGCTGGGGACGCTCGAGGCGCCCTTGACCGCCGGCGACCTACTCGCGCGCGTGGATCGGCTCGACGCGATGGTCTCGCCCGGCGAGGTGCTTCACCGGACGGTGCGTACCAGGTTCCGCACCTCGCCGGCCACAGTCCCCGTGATGCAGACCACCGTGCACGAGTGGCTCGATGGCGCTGGCACGCGCTCGGCCGCGTATGGCTACGACGACGCTGGCCACCCGATCTGGGGCCAGGTCCACCTGGTGGAGGGCGCATCGACCGGCTCGCGGATGTACCTGCACCCCAGCGCTCTCCATCCCCAGGGGACCGTCGTCGAACGGCCGAGCGCGCGGGAGTTCGCTGAGGCGCTCACCCGGGAGCCGCCGGCCGTGCGTGAGGCGGTTGAGCCCATCTTGCGGCGGCGTCAGGTGGTGCCCGAGCCGATCTGGAGCGATCGCTGGGAGAACCGCCTCCTGCTCGGCATCGAGTCGCGCGAACCGAGGCCCGAGAAATCGATCGAAATCGCGCCGTGGACCACGCCGGCGGGCGGGCGCGGATATCGGCTGCGTCTGGTGGATCGGCTTCGCCCCTGGATCGAGTGGCGCGGCACGGCGCTGGCCGGCGTGCCCGCCGTCTTCGAGCGCGTGCGCTACATCGACGCACGCGCGTATCTCACGCTGCGCGAGACGGCCGAGTATCGACTCCCAGACGGCCGGGTGTTCGCCTACGAGCGCGAAATGCTCGACAGCGAGCGTGTGCCGCTCGACGGCCACGCCGAGGCGTGGTTCCGGCTCGAGGTTCCGGCGGGTACCCCTGTTCGACGTGCCTCTGCCG
Organism: Vicinamibacteraceae bacterium; assembly: GCA_039812685.1. Taxonomy (GTDB): domain Bacteria; phylum Acidobacteriota; class Vicinamibacteria; order Vicinamibacterales; family JAFNAJ01; genus JBDIBB01. The sequence goes on along the minus strand of JBDIBB010000031.1, from coordinate 22,850 downwards.
AGGAAGAGCTACGGGCCCTGGCCGACGCGCTCCGGCCGCCCGACAAGTCAACGCACACACGGGAGAACGTTCGATGAAGCGACTGTTCCCGGCGCTGGCCGCCCTGTTCCTGCTGACCGCGGCGGCTCACGCCCAGACCACGGCCGCCGGGTCGGTCCGGGGCTACGTGCGAGACATCACCGGGGCCGTACTGCCCGGCGTCACGGTGACGGCGACGAGCCCCACGGTGCCGGGTGTGTTCCTCGCCACGAGCGACGGTGAGGGCTACTACCGTCTGCTCGAGCTGCCACCGGGCGCCTACTCGCTCACCTTCGAGCTCGACGGCTTCACCCGCCTCGCCCGCGAGGGGGTCGTCGTGCGCGCCGGCACCAATATCCCCGTGGACGTGTCCATGGGCGTGGGCGCGCTGGCCGACACCGTCGAGGTGAAGGCCGAGACCCCCATGCTCGAGTCCCGTGACGTCGTGCAGGCGGTCAACATCAGCGGCGAGTTCCAGCGCAGCGTGCCACTGAGCGCGCGGCGCGACTGGGCCGACTTCATGGCGGTGACGCCCGGCGTGGTCACCGTGCAGTTCCCCGGCGCCAGCGGCCTCTACTACATCCGCGGCGCCGACTTCAGCTCGCACGTGCTGCAGATCGACGGCGCCGACGTGGGCTCCGCGGCGCAGGGCGCCACGGGGTTCATCAACCTCAGCTCCGAGGCGCTCGGCGACACCCAGATCAAGACCGGCGCCATCGACGCCTCCTCGCCGATCGGCCTCGGCGCCGTCGTCAATCTCGCCACGCCGAGCGGCACCAACGCGGTCCGCGGCGCGGCCGGCCTCTTGTATCAGGCCAAGGGATGGAACTGGAACAACGTCCCGGGCGGCACGGCCAGCGAGGTGAACAACGTGCAGCCCGACCTCGCGGTCGGCGGGCCGCTCATGCGCGACAAGTGGTGGGGCTTCGCGGCCTATCGCTACACGCGGTCCGACACCGGGGTCAGCCGCACGGCCCAGCAGGTGGCGACACTGGAGGCGCTGTCGCCGGGCTTCGAGCCATTCGACAGCCGCAACGAGGCCAACTACATTTTCCTCAAGACCAACGCACAGCTCACGCCGCGCCATCGTGCACAGTTCTTCTACCAGAAGGACGACAACCCCAGCGACCTGGTGAACCCGATCGACGCGGACCGGTTCCTCAACCGCGGGCCGGAAGGCGTGGGAGTCTCCGCACAGCTGTCCTCGATCTGGAGCGACGCGCTGACGTCGCGCTTCACGCTGGCGTTCAACGACAAGGCCAACCAGGGTCGGCTCTACGACTACGGCCCCACGCCGCGCGTGGTGCACTCGCAGGTGTTCCCGTCCTCTGGCGTTCTGCTCGGCTCTGGCCCAATCGCCTACCTCGACAACAGCGGCAGCGGCTTCGACTCCCCGTACCAGAAGTGGACGGTGTCGGCCGACTTCTCCTACTACAAGACGGGTTGGAAGGGCAGCCACGAGATCCAGTTCGGCCTCTACGGACAGCCGCTGATCCGCGTGCAGTCGGACATCAAGCTGCCGGCAGGGGGCTTCATCCTCCAGGAGGAGGTGCTGCGGAACGCGGCGAACCCGGGCGGCGGCACGATACCGTTCCACCGTCAGATCGCCAGCGTCGCCGACTACACCGATCAGACGGTGGACAGTTCCGACTACGCGGTCTATGTGCAGGACGCGTGGCGACCGATCGCGCGCCTCGCGGTGACGGCCGGCGTCCGGGTCGATTTCATCACGCGCACCGACAAGATCTTCGACGTCAGGGTGCAGGAGACGACCGCCGCCGGCCCGCGCCTGGGCGTGAACTACATGATCTCGGCCGACCAGCGGGATGCGTTGCGCGCGAGCTGGAGCGGCATCCACGAGGTGCTCGCGCAGAACATCGTCACGGCCGGCACGGCGCTCGCGGGCATCCGCGACGAGTACGACACGGACCTGAACGGCACCTTCGAGACGGTGTTCGTCACGCCGCCGAGCACCGCCGTGTCGAGCGACCGCCGGCTTGACGAGAACCGCAAGCAGCCGCGGGTGGACGAAGTGTCGGTCGGCTATCGCCGGCAGTTTCCCGGGCAGGTGGCCGTGGACGTGAGTTGGGTCCGCCGCGAGTACCGCGACCGCACCGCCTACGTCGATGAGAACTCAATCATCGAGAACGGCGTCTTCAAGGGCTACCGCGACCCGACACAGAACCAGATCTACTACGTCACCGAGAACACGTGGAACTGGCCGGTCTACAACGGGCTCGAGCTGCAGGTGGCGCGCCAGGGCACCACCTGGCAGCTGATCGGCAGCCTGACGCGGCAGTGGCGGCACATCGCCGGCACGTGGCAGCCCAACGACCCGGCGCTCTTCATCCAGCCGGAGGCGTTCGACAACGACAAGGGCATCGGCGCCACCCGCGGTTCGCAGGGCGACGCCAACAGCCTGTCGGGGCGCAGCATGGCTGGGGCGCAGGTGTGGCGCGACAACATCTTCAGCGTCGCCGGAAGCTATCAGTTGCCCTGGGGATTCACGGTGGCCACCAACTACTCGTTCCAGTCGGGGCTGTGGTCGGGCCCGGTCGTGACACGGATCGGCGCTCCCGACCCCGCGTTCGGCCCGCCCGTGGTCACGCTACCCAACGGGAGGGTCGTGGCCAACCCGCTCGCTACGGTGATCCGCTTTGCGGGTGACACCCGCAGCGACGAGCAGTTCCGCACGCCCGACCTGCACGTGTGGAACCTGCGCCTCGGCCACCGGTTGAAGATCGGGAACGGCTCGCTCGAAACCGCCGTGGACTTCTACAACCTGCCCAACAACGGGGCGGCGCAGTATCTGTTCCCGGGAGGCAACCAGACCTACAACCCGTTCTACCAGCAGGGCTTCCTCGTGCAGTTGCCGCGCGCGGCCCAGGTCTCGGCGCGCTTCACGTTCTGAGGCCGACACCGGTGCCCCGACGAAGCGGACGGCCGGCGGCATGGTGGGGCGCCGCCGCCGCGGCGGTCCTCGCGCTCGCCACCGGCAGCGGTGAGGCGACCCGTGCCGAGGCCGGGGCGACCGCGAACGCGCGCGATGGGGCGCCGCCCGCCACCACGGCCTGGGACGCCTACCGCATGCCCGTCGCCCACCGCCGGCTCGACAACGGCCTGCAGGTCGTCGTCAGCGTCGACCGCGCGGCGCCGGTCGTCGCCGTCACGGTGATGTACCGCGCCGGCATCCGGGCGGAGTCGCCCGGGCGATCGGGGCTCGCGCACTTCTTCGAGCACCTGATGTTCCAGGGCACGGCGGCGCTCGACAAGCGCGAGTACGCGCGGGCGATCAACGGCGTCGGCGGGCGATTCAACGGCGCCACCCGCATGGACTACGCCAGCTACTACACGGCGGCGCCGTCCCACGCACTCGACCTGCTGTTGTGGATCGAGGCCGATCGCATGCGCGGCCTGTCGATCACGCCCGCGGTGCTCGAGAACCAGCGCGCCGTGGTGCTGGAGGAGATCCGCCAGGCGGCCAACCAGCCGTTTGCGAGCCTCGACGAGCAGTTGCAGCGGCTGGCGTTCGCGCGCTGGGAGAATGCCCACAACGGCTACGGCGAGGTCGCCGACCTCGAGGCCGCCACACTCGACGACATCCGCGCCTTCTACGATCGCCTCTACGTGCCGTCGAACGCCGTGCTGGTCGTCGTGGGCGACTGCGATCCAGAGCGAGTGTTCGCGCGCGCGACGGAGTACTTCGGCGACGTGCCGGCAGTGCCCGCGCCGCGGCGCACCGAGGTATCAGAGCAGGTGCCTGCCATGGCGGAGCGATCGGCAGAGATCGTCGAGCCGGCGGCGCGGGGCCGCGTGCTCGCCATCGGCTACCGCCTGCCGCCGCGGATGTCGAAGCCCTTCCTGTCGCTGGCGCTGCTCGACACGCTGCTGGGACGCAACGCGCGCGGCCTGCTGTCGCGGACCCTCGTCCAGGAGCGGGCGCTCGCCACCTCCGTCGCGGCGTCGTTCCACGCGCTCGGCAACGACTTCGACTTCGACGGCCCGATGCTCTACACCGTCCGAGTCGACCAGACCGACCGCGGGGCGGCCGCCGACGTGATCGGCGTGGTGGATGCGGCGATCGGCCGTATCCAGCGCGAGGGGATCTCAGACAACGAGCTGGCGGAGGCGCGCCGGCGCTACGTCACCTGGTTCCTCGATCAGGTGGCCGGGCCCGGCAACCCGCACCAGACCCGCGGCCGCATGCTCGCGGCGTTTGCGCTCTTCGACGACAACCCCGAAGACGTTAACCGCGTACTGCCGGAGGTGATGGCCCTGACGGCGGCGGACCTGCAGTCGGCGGCGCGCACCTATCTCGCCGCGGCGAACCGGGTGTGGATCCAGGGGCGGCCTCGATGAACGTCCTCGTCGCACCATCGCGGCGTGGCCGTGTGGCGCTGGCGCTGGCCCTCGCGCTCGGCACGGGGGGCCTCGTCGCAGGCGCGCCGCCAGGGCAGGCGCCCCCCCCGGCGGCCCAGACCAGTGTCGCAACCCCGGGGAGCGCCACGCCTTCGCCGCGCCCTCGTCCTGCGCCAGGCCAGTTTCCCGAACCCGCCCTGCCCACCAGGCTGATCGAGACGCTCCGCAGCGGCATGAGCATCGTCGTCGAGCGCCACCCCGGCGTCCCGGTCGCGTGGGCGTCGCTGCTGGCCGGCGCGCCATCGGCGGGCGTGGACCGCGCCCAGCTGACGGTGCTGGCGGGGCTGATCTCGCGGCGGCTTCGCGGGCCCTCCGCGCTCGCGACGACGATCGACGCGGCGGGGGCCTCCGTCACGGCCACCGCCGACGAACGCGGGCTCACCATCACCGGCCGTGCGCCGGCGCCGGCGCTCGACGCGTTGCTCGAGGCTCTCGCGGACGCCTCCGCCGAGTTCTCGGGAGACGAGGACGCCCTCGCGGCCGAGACGACGCACGCGGCGCAGTTGGCGACGCGTGCGCAGGCCGTGCCGTGGACGCGCGCCGAGCAGGAGGCGCAGCGGTTGCTCTTCGGAACGGCGGCGGCGGCGACTGAGACAGGTGGACGGGGCCTCACTGCCGACGCCCTTCGGTCCGCGCATGCGCGGGCGTTTGCGCCCGGAGAACTCAGGCTCCTGCTGGTGGGAGACATGGAGCCCGGGGCGGCACTCGAGGCCGCGCGCAGCAGATTCGGCGGGCGGCCCGGCTCACGAGCCGTCACCGCGCCAGTCGTCACGCCGGCCACGGCGGGCACCACGGACCGGCCGCGCGTGGTATTCGTGGATCGGCCGGGTGCTGCGTTGGTCACGATCGCGATGGCCGCGGCCGGCCCGGTGCCGGGGAATCCGCGGAGCGCGGCCTTCGACGTCCTCAACGCCGTGTATGGCGGCTCGACCAACTCGCGGTTGTTCCGCCGGATCGTGCAAGAGGAGGGCTGGTCGTACGGTCCGCTGTCCCAGGTGCGGACGGTCGGTCGGCACGCCTACCTGATCGCACGCGCCGACACACGCAACGAGGCTGCCGCTGCCGTGGCACGCGAGATGAGCCGCCTGCTCGACGGGCTCGCCGCCGAGCCCGTGCCCGCGTTCGAGCTCGCCGATGCCACCGGCTACCTGCGCGGCCAGCTGCTGCTGCAGGGCGGCACCGCGGCGGCACGGATCCAGCAGATCGGCGCAGCCTATCGCGCGGGGCTCGACGTCACCCGCCTCGACGAGCAGGCCCGCCGTCTGGCAGAGGTCACGGCGGCCGACGTGCGGGCACTGGCCTCCGACGTGCTCGCACCCTCGCGCCGTGTCGTGGTGATCATCGGCGACCGGGGCAAGATCGGTGCAGACCTCGCGTTCCTCGGGGAGGCGGTGTCAGCGACGCCCCCTGCCGGCGCGACCGCCGTTCCGTCCGCCGTGCCATCCGCCGTGCCGTCCCCAACGCCAGACCAGCTCGATGAACGGGAGTTCGGCGCCGGCCCGATGCTCGAACTCGCGCGTCTTGCTCGCGGCGGCACCCCGGAGGAACTCGAGCGTGCGGTGCGGGCGTTGCGCGGCAAGGTACCCTTCGTCGAGTCCGACCCGCGCGCGCCAGGCCGCTGCGTCGTCACCTTCCTGCACCTGGCCGATCCCGACGTTCACCTGGTGACGCTCCCGCAGTTCCGTTCGGGCAGCGTGCCGGTCGCGCAGGACGCCAACTCGCCGCGGCCGCCTGCGCGGTCGCTGCCTGTGGCCTTCAAGCGCCTGTGGGACACGCGTCTTTGGTACTTGCGGCTGAACCTGCCGGACACGACGCTGCTGGGCTACACCATCGGGGTCGATCGCCTGCCTCGGCCGGGCGCCGATCCGCGCGAGGCGCGCGCCGACGAGATGCTCGACCCGCTCAACTCCGAACGGCTCGGCACGCGCGGGGACGTGTCCATCCTGCGACTGCCCCACGCGCCCGTGCAGCGGTGGATCGTCGAGCGTCCCAACGTGCCGAGGGGACGTCTCGAGGCGGGAACCGTCGAGAGCCTGGCCCTCGGCTCTGAGCGGGCGGTGACGGTATACCTGCCGCCGGGCTACGATAGCCTGCACGAGCCGGCGCGCCTCGTGTTCGTCTTCGACGGCGACTGGTTCAGCAAGGACCTTCGCGCGCCGACCGTCCTCGACAACCTGCACCACGAGCAACGAGTCCCGCCGACGGTGGCCGTATTCGTCGATGCCGGCGACACCCGGGATCGCGATCTCGTCAACTACGAGCCATTCGCCGAGTTCCTGGCGAACGAGTTGCTGCCGTGGGTCTCGGGACGGTACCGCGTGAGCCGTGCAGCCCAGCACGTCGCGCTCTCGGGCGCGAGCTTCGGCGGGCTCGCCGCTGCCTTCATCGCGCTGCAACACCCCGACAAGTTCGGCAAGGTGCTTAGCCAGTCAGGCGCCTTCTGGCCGCCGTCCGGCTGGAACCCCATGACGCCCTACGGGCCCGCCGCAGACCGCGACAGCGCGCTGATCGAGGCTTACGTGCGCGCGCCCCGGGTCGCCGTGCAGTTCTACCTCGACACGGGACTCTACGAGCCGGCGATGCTCACGAGCAACCGGCACCTGCGCGACGTGCTGCTGGCCAAAGGCTACCGCCTCACCTACGTCGAGCATCCCGGCACGCACAACGGCGTCTCCTGGCGCAACTCGTTCGGCGATGGCCTCATCGCGCTGTTCGGCGGACGCGAGGCGGCGCCGTGAGGGTCGCCGGCGCGCTGCGGCTTGCGGCGGCCGTCGTCGCCTGCGGTCTGGCGGGCGTGTCGGCTCAGGGGCCGCACGCTCGCGGGACGCGGTTGCTGTTCATCGGCAACAGCTACACCTACTTCAACAACCTCCCCGCCATCGTCCAGCGCCTCGGCGAAGCCGCTGGCGTCGGCCCGGTCGACGTCCGGATGGTCGCCCCCGGCGGCATGCGCCTCGAGGGCCACTGGCAGGCTGCCGGCGCGCACACCGCCTTGCGCGAGGGCCCGTGGGACGTCGTCGTGCTGCAGGAGCAGAGCACGCTGGGCATCGACTGGTTCCTGGACGGACGCGCCCGCGTGAGCACCGACGAGGTGTTCGCACCAGCGGTGGACCGATGGGTCGGGAGGGTGCGCGAGGCGGGCGCGCGGCCGGTGCTCTACCTGACCTGGGCGCGCAAGGCCATACGCGAAGACCAGGCCGGGCTCAATCGCGCGTACGGACGCGCCGCGAGGCGGACCGGCGCCGAGGTGGCACCGGTGGGCCTCGCGTGGCAGCGGTCGCGCAGTGGACCTCCGGAGGTCGAGCTCTACGCGGATGACGGATCCCATCCGGCCCCTGCGGGGAGTTACCTCGCGGCATCGACACTGGTCGCTCGGGTGTTTGGCAAGTCGCCCATCGGGCTGCCGGGGCAGATCACCGGTCCGCCGGTGGACCTGCAAACCGGGCAGGTGAAGTCGCTCGAATCGGCCCTGTTGGTGCGGCTCGACGCCGGCCCAGCGCACGCGCTGCAGCGCGCAGCCCACGCGTCGCTCGATGACTGGGAACACGAGCCCACCCGCACCGATGACGTCCCCATGGCCGGGCCTGTGCCATCGCCACTGCCTGCCAGCGTGGCCCGGGGCGCTGGCGACTTCACCGGCACCTGGCGCGGCACGATGCGAGTCCACCCCGGGGGGCCGCTCGACGTCACGCTCCGCGTGTCGTCGCCGCCGCGCGTGGCGCGTGACGCGCACGCGCCAGCGCCGGGCGTCCACGTCGAAGTGCGGCCGGCGGCCAGCGGCGGGCCACCCCCTGAGCAGCCGCAGGCCACCGGCGTGGCCCTCGCGAATGGCGAGTTGCCATTCAGCGTGGCGCTGGCGAGCCTCGACGGCACCCAGGTGGCCCTGCGTGCCGTCCTCGCGACGCGCGACACGCTGCAGGGCGTCGCCGACGCGACGTGGACGGCGCGCGGTCGCAGCGCCCGCCTCCTCGGCACATTCGACCTGCGGCGCAAAGAACGCGCCCCGCGTCGCTGACCCGGAGCGCCCGATGCATCGCTCGATCGTGGTTCCCCTTCTCGCGGCGGCACTCGGCCTAACGCTGTTCCCCCGGGTTGCGACTGCCCAGTCCCAGGAGCCGCCGCCCTCCACGGCCGCGACACGGCCGGCCGTGCGCGGCGTAGACCTGTCGGCGATGGACAAAGGCGCGGACGCCTGCGGCGACTTCTACCAGTTCGCCTGCGGCGGCTGGCGCCAGGCCAATCCGGTTCCTCCCGACCGGGCACGATGGGGGCGGTCCGACGAGGTGACCGAGCGCAACCAGTCGGTGCTGCGCGACACCCTGGAGACGGTCGCGCGACCCGATCCCGCCCGCGAGCCAGCCGCCGCCCAGGTTGGCGACTTCTATGCCTCGTGCATGGAGGAGGACGCCATCGAGCGCGCCGGCCTCGACCCCATCGCGTCGCTGCTCTCCCAGGTCGACGGCGCGGCCTCGAAGGTCCAGCTCGTCCGGGTCGTCGGCGCGCTTCGTCGCGACGGCATCGACGTGCTCTTCACGCTCGCCGTCGTGCCGGCGCTCGCCGACGCCACGCGAACCGTTGCCGAGATCGACCAGGGCGGGCTCAGCCTGCCGGACCGGGGCTACTACACGCGCCAGGACTTGCGGTCGGTCGAGACGCGCACGCGTTTCGTCTCGCACGTAGCGGCGATGTTGGAACTGGGCGGCACGCCGCGTGAACGGGCCGAAGCGGACGCGGCACAGGTGCTGGCCGTGGAGACGGCCCTGGCGGAGGGCCACCTCGACAACGTCGCGCGCCGCGATCCGGCCACCCGCGATCACCTCATGAGCGCGGAGGCGCTGCGCAAGCACGTGCCTGCGTTCGACATCAGCGGCTACGTGGAGGCGACCGGCCTACCCTCGCTCGATCCCGTAAACGTCGCCTCGCCCGGCGCGCTGCGCGTGCTCGACGCCGTGTGGCGCGACACGCCACTCGACACGCTGCGGACGTTCACGCGGTGGCGCGTGCTCAACGCTGCGGCCTCGTACCTGCCCTCCGCTTTCGAGCGCGCCAGCTTCGAGTTCTTCAGTGGCCATCTGCGTGGCGTGAAGGAGATGCCCCCACGCTGGCGGCGCTGCGTGGCCGCGACTGACCGCGCGCTGGGCGAGGTCCTCGGCCGCCTGTTCGTCGAGCGCACGTTCGGCGCCGACGGCAAGGCGCGCATGCGCCGGCTCGTGGATGCGGTGATCGCCGCGCTCTCGCAGGAGCTTCGCGAGATCGACTGGATGACGCCTGCCACCAGGGCGCGCGCGCTCGACAAACTCGGCCTGCTGGACAGCCGCAAGGTCGGCTATCCCGACACATGGCGCGACTACTCGGCGATTGACGTGGCGCGCGGCGACTACGGCGGTAACTGTCGTCGGGTGGCGGCCGCCGACACGCGCAGGGCCTTCGAGAAGCTGGGCCGCCCCGTCGATCGCTCCGAGTGGCTGTTGTCGCCGGCGTCGGTCAACGCCTACTATCACCCGCAGCTCGCCGAGATCGTGTTCCCCGCCGGCATCCTGCAGCCGCCTTTCTTCGACCGGGGGGCCGACGATGCGGTGAACTACGGCGCCATCGGCGCGGTGATCGGCCACGAACTGACGCACGGCTTCGACGACGAGGGGCGGAAGTTCGACGGTCGAGGGAACCTCGCCGACTGGTGGACACCGGCCGATGCGCATGGCTTCGAATCCCGCGCGGCCTGCTTCGCGAAGCAGTACGGGCAGTTCTCTCCGGTGAACGACCCGGCTTCCGGCGCTCCCGTCTACCTCGACCCCGGCCTGACGATGGGGGAGAACATCGCGGACAACGGCGGTGTCCGGATCGCGTATCGGGCGTTGGTGGAGACGTTGGCGAGCGGTGCCCGGGCCACCATCGACGGCTTCACGCCGGAGCAGCGGTTCTTCGTCGGCAACGCGCAGCTCTACTGCCAGAACCTCACCGACGCGGAGGCGCTGCGGCGCGTGCGCGTGGACCCGCACGCCGCGGCGCGGTTCCGCGCCAACGCGCCGCTGCAGAACATGCCGGAGTTCGCGCGGGCGTTCGGCTGTGCCCCCGGCGCGCCCATGGCGCCTCGCGATCGCTGCCGGGTATGGTGAAGGCTTGGCATTCTGCTCGAGGGCGACCCGTCCATGTTGCCCAGCGATGTCGGCGCCAGCGCGGCGCAACGGTCACCGCATGCACACGCACATCATCATCGAGCCCTTCCGCATCAAGTCGGTCGAGGCGGTCAAGTTCACCACCCGCGACGAGCGCGCGGCGGCGCTGGCCGAGGCCGGCTACAACGTGTTCCGCCTGCACGCGGAGGACGTGCTGATCGACCTGCTCACCGACTCCGGCACCGGCGCGATGTCCTCGGCGCAGTGGGGCGCGCTCATCCAGGGCGACGAGAGCTACGCCGGGAGCCGGTCCTTCTACCGCTTCCGCGACGTCATCGCCGACCTCACGGGGTTCCGCCACATCATCCCCACCCACCAGGGCCGCGCGGCCGAGCGCATCCTCTTCCACACGGGGCTGAAGCCGGGCCAGGTGGTGCCCAACAACAACCACTTCGACACCACGCGCGCGAACATCGAGGTGGAGGAAGCCGAGGCGCTGGATCTCGTGATCCCCGAGGGCCGCGTGCCCTCGGCCATCCACCCCTTCAAGGGCAACGTGGACCTGGCGGCGCTCGAGCGGTTGCTGGACGAGCGCGGCGACCGCGTGCCGCTCGTCATGGTGACGGTCACCAACAACTCGGGCGGCGGCCAGCCCGTCTCGATGGAGAACCTGAAGGGCGTGCGGGCGCTCTGCGACCGCTACCGCAAGCCGTTCTTCCTCGACGCCTGCCGCTTCGCCGAGAACGCGTACTTCATCAAGCGGCGCGAGCCCGCCTACGCCGACCGCACGCCGAAGCAGATCGCTCAGGAGATGTTCGCGCTCGCCGACGGCTGCACCATGTCGGCGAAGAAGGACGGGCTCGCGAACATCGGCGGCTTCCTCGCACTCAACGACGACGAGTGGGCCGAGCGCTGTCGCAACCTGCTGATCCTCACCGAGGGCTTCCCCACCTACGGGGGCCTGGCCGGCTACGACCTCGAGGCGATTGCGCGCGGGCTCGAGGAGGTGGTCGAGGAGCCCTACCTGCGCTACCGCCTGCGCTCCACGGAGTACCTGGGCGAGAAGCTCACGGCCGCCGGCGTGCCCATCATCCAGCCGCCCGGCGGCCACGCGATCTACCTCGACGCGCGCGCGCTGCTGCCGCACGTGCCGCCGCTCCAGTACCCCGGGATCGCGCTGGCCAACGCCCTCTACGTGGAGGCCGGCGTGCGCGGCGTGGAGATCGGGACCGTGATGTTCGGGATGCACCCGGACGGCACGGAGTCGCCCGGCCCGATGGACCTGGTGCGCCTGGCCATCCCGCGGCGCGTCTACACGCAGAGCCACATCGACTACGTGGCCGAGGCGGTGATCGAGGTGGCGCGTACCCGCGAGACCCTGCGCGGCTACCGCATCACGAAGGCCCCCAAGGTGCTGCGGCACTTCACCGCGATGTTCGCGCCGCTCTGAAGGGGCGTGCGGGTCCGGGCCCGCGCCGCCCGCGCCTCGGAGGCCGTGTGTTCTGCCCGTCCGTCCTGCGCCCCCGGGTGCCGCGTGGGATCGACGGCCATGCATGAACACCCCATCGCGCTTGGCCTGGGCGGGACATCTGCGGTGAGCGAACCGGGCGGCAGTCAGTAGTCGCAAGCTCCGCTTCCACCACCCCTCCGGCGATCCCGGGGTACACCGCTACCCTGTGCTATCTGCCGCTATTCCGTCCCATCAGGGTGGGTACAGTTTTGGGTACAGTCAGGCCGTCGAATCGCAGGAAGGGCGTGACGTCTCTCGGCCAAATCGCGCAACTGACGCCTGCAACCAGCCGGTGCGTAGCCGGGCTGTCTAGCAGAAGCGAAAGTGCGAATTTCCTAGGAGATTGGCTCCTCGGGCTGGACTCGAACCAGCAACCCTCCGGTTAACAGTTGCCGCGCGGCCGTATCAGCTCACGTCGCACGACGTCGTTTCGCGCTGTATTCACGGGCCGAAATCGCGGGTTCGAGCACTCGGTGGTTTCGTACCCAGACATACCGTATTCGGAAGCGGGTGGGTACAGTTTTGGGTACAGCCCCTGCGCCAACGCGGGCGGCATGGCGCACGAGTTACGCCAGACGCCAACTGGTGCCCAGATGTCAGTGAACGTCACACGCGAAGAGTTGATCCGTCCGGCAGGTAGCGGATCGTGCTGACAGCCGGAGCGATGACGTGATCAACCGTGCCTCGGCTAATCGTGTGAGCGAGGGCGAACGCGGTGATCTCGATTTCGGAACCAAGCACAGCGTCCAGCCTCAGGGCGGCGCCCATGAACGTGGCCCCGCGAGTCACCACATCGTCCACCAGCACAATGCGGGTGGGACGTTCGAGGCCCACTCGCACGTCGAATGAAGCAGCGTGCTCGTCCGCCGATGGCCGGTCAGGGTTACCGGCCGACTTGCGAATGGGACGCGCGCGCCTGAGGATCTCGCGGACGTCGTCGCCAAGACCGTGTGCCACCAAGCGTTCACACAAAGTGCGTGAGGCCCAAACGGAGTTTGGTCGGGGAAGGCCTTTGCGAGGAACAGGGACCAAGGTGGCTCCTTTGAACCACGTCTCCAAAACGGCTGGTAAGTCGCGCGCCAGCCGCTCGATAACGCGATCAGCTAAGAGGCGCCCACTGGCGTCGAGTCGGTCCTCCTTGATCTTGAGGACAAGTGCCTTGGCCTGTTCCTCGATGACAGTTTGTGGCCGCGGCGGATACGCCAGGTAGGCGCCGCACGGAAGCGAACTACGCGATGGCCGCGAGAAGGTCGTCAACGCTGCTGCGGGGAAGCACGTCGAGCACGTCGTCGACCTGCTCGAGGACCATTGCGCCGTAGGCCATCATCTGCTCGGGCCACTGGAGCCCCTGGTCGAAGACGGAACGCGCCAAGAACAGAGGGCGGCCCAGCCGCAGGGCCTCCCAGCCCTGCGAGAGCGACCCGCTACTCTCGGTGGCCTCCACGATCACCGACGCATGGGAGATCAGGGCCATGGTCCGATTGCGAAGGGGGAAGTTGTGCCGCTGGACGGGACTGTTCGGAGGGAACTGCGAGAGCACCAGATGCTCAGTCGCCAGTCGGGCCTGGAGCGCACGGTGCTCACGCGGGTAGACCTCCGTCAACGGCGTGCCGATTACCGCGATCGTGCGACCTTCGCGCTCAAGGGCAGCAACATGGGCTGCTGCGTCGATCCCCTTAGCGAGCCCGCTCACGATCGTCACGCCCTGCTCCACCAACTGAGTGGCCAACTTGGTCGCTCGTCGCAGCCCGTCCGGCGAGGCCTGCCTCGCCCCGACGATCGAGACCCGGGGCACCGCCTCAAGCAGCCAGTCGCGGTGTCCTGCCGCGTACAGGACAGCCGGCGCGTGCACCCGCTCGTGTTCGTTCAACGGGCCGAGCAGTTCTTCTGGCCGAAATGGCTTCACAGGCGCAGTGTAATCCAAGGAGATCGGTGGTGCCACTGGCAAAGAACTCGGCTCTCTTTCGCGAGTCCCAGCCTATGGGCTGCGCCAACGGCTGATGGCCATCGGCAGTCCTACGCCCCCAGCTCGGCCCGGCCGGCTGACGACGCTGCACGCCATCCGACGAGGCATAGCGGAACAGGGCGATCTGCACAACTCGGAAAACCCGGAGTCGCCGACGTTGACTCTTACACGCCAAACGGAGCCCCGTCAGGCACCCGCGACCTACTCAAGGACACGGACCAGCCGGTGGCGCTACGGCTTGCTCGTCCAGAACCGGGTTCGACGCGTCCTCAGATGGACCTACGGCCGCCGCGGCGCCTCTAGCAGTCCGTGGTGGAAGTGCCGCGTCGCACCGAGACGGGCGCGGCGCCCGGCTGGCCAGGCGCGACGACCGAGAATACGGCCAGTATTTGAGGGAGGAGCAACGCCGCCAGCCGGGATGCCCCGCCCGTCGAATGCAGCGCCACTTTCGCCACGGGCTGCTAGATCTCGGGTCGGTGTTTGTGTCCAGGAGAGCGCCGACAGCAGTCATCCGTCTCCCGCCTGCTCCCCTTCGCCGCCCCACGCTCTCAATGTCATCGACAATCGGCCGTCGAAGGACACGTCAGAGATGCCTGTCAAGACGCCGGCCGACAAATCGAAGACATGTACTCCCAGCTGAAAACTCGGAGAGACTGTCTCGTCCAACCCCCGGTCGAGGGTCGTGGACGCGACGGCAGTTCGGCCACCAGGTCAAACAGCCTCCCCTGCCCCTGCTCCCCAACGGCCGAGATCCGATCATCTCCTTCCACGTGCAGCCGCGTGAGACAGCGACGCCGCCACCAGAACAGGCATCCCCTGAGGTTGCGGCAGAACTCGAGCCCGAGAACCGCATCATCGTGCCCGAGACGGTGGAGCGCCTCCACCGTAGCGTGCGTCGGACACAGGCGGTCCTCGCGAAGGCCAAGCCTGACTACACAGGGCGGGTGAGCAAGGGGGCCAAGGACTGCTTCAATATCACGGTCAGCCCCCCACAACTGGACCGCGTCTGCCGCATCCTGCACGCGCTCGTCACCGCCATCGAACAGCGAGGGCACCGGATCGTCGAAGGCGACGACCAACGGTCGGGCCTACGGATACAGGTGCAGGACGAGCTGCTCACGCTCGCCATCACGGAGCGCTTCAAGCGTCACACCCTCGCGCCAGGCGAGGGCGAATCGCCGCCCGAAGAACGCGACCAAGGGTGGGCGGTGCCTGGAGACCGAACTGAGTGGCGTCCGAACGGCCAGTTGACGGTCACGCTCCCGAACAGTGCGAGCCGGTTGGCGCGATGGGGAGACCGTAAGGACCTCCCGCTGGAACGCCGGCTGAACGAAGTCATCGCCGCGCTGGTCGAGGGGGCCGCGGCGAAGAAGCACGCGCGCGAGGTAGCCGCTCGGCGACAACTGGAACAGCAGGAGGAGAGCCGACGCCGCGAAGAAGCACGGAAGAAGGCCGAGATCGACAGGGCCCGATTCCGGCGGCTCGAGAGGCTCGCCAGGTTGTGGCGCCGCCGCGAGACCATCGATGCCTTCCTGGCCGCCGTCAAGGAGCGTATGAGGGAGGCGCGCCCGGAGTTGGTGCCCACCGCTCAGGCATGGATCGACTGGGCGGAGTTGTACCTCGACGAGCACCGCCCGGTCGACGTGCTGTTCTTCCAGAAACTGCTGGAGCCAGACAGCCACGGCTTCTACGGCTGGACCGGGGGATACGGCGAGCGGGATGAGTGGTTCGAAATGTGGCCAGACTGAGCCTCGGCGTTGCCCGGCGAAGGGGGATAGGAACTTCCGGCCACCGAAGGGCGACGCGACTATTCGCAACGCAAGGGTGAACATGCCCGACGGAAACGCCTGGGTCGATCCGAGAACGGACCCCGCACCTCCCGCCGGTCCCCGACAACTCGCTCGGGATCCCGCGGAGATCACCGACTTGCTCGACCTGTGCCACAGCGGCCGCATCTACGACGTCGAGCGCTGGATCGCCGCGGGCCGGCCGATCCAGGGTCCGCGCGAGCCCATGTGGCAGTCGTGGTCCTCAGCGTCGGCCGTGACCATCGCCATCGAGACCCGACAGCGCGACCTGCTTCGGCTCCTGCTCTGCAACGGTTACCAACTGAACCTCGACCAGCGCCCGGCGCTGGACCTGGCGCTCCGCGAGCGACGCTGGGATACCGTGGACTTGTTGTTGGAATGGGGAGCCGAGGCTGCGCGGGCAGACCCCGACATCGTCCTCGACACATACAGCGCCGAACTCTTCGAGCGATTCTGGCAGGCCGGCAACGACTTCACCCGTGAGGATTGCCTCGCGCACTACCTCGCCCGTACGAGCAGCAATCGTCCGCTCTATGGCTGGGTTCGCCGACATCAGGACGACCCGCGAATCCAGCGGGCGCTGGCTAGGGCGTTGGTCCAGGCCATCTGGGGTAGACGGGGGCGCGCCGTCCACCTGATTCGGTGGGCGGGCGCCGATCCACATCTGAAGGTGCCGTTGCTGGAGTGGCACCGGCCGGAAACTCCCGACGAGGAGGAGGATCTTTTCAGCGGGGTCCAGATGGCCGTCGAGCACGGCCAAGGGAAGCTCCTGCGGTTCTTCAAGCCGGACCCAGGTCGAGACGACATGGAGGCCCTCTGGGGGCAGGTCGAGGACCCGGATGCCGTCGACTTCCTGTTCGCCGTCAAACCACCCAACGACTGGTCGCCGGCGATCCTGCACAACCTCCATCGCATTGCCAACCGCTGGTTCGGGGACGACGCCGACCGGCATCGCCGGTGTTTGCAACGAATCGCAGCACTCGGTGGCCGCCTGACGAGCGCGGACGCCGACGGGTTCGCCTACCTCCGCCAGCAGATCGGCCGGATGACCCAGACGGACGTGCGCCGGTGGATGCTCTGGTGGGTCTCGGAGCCCACGCACTGCGCACCAGGACTCTACGTCGAGCTCACGCGGACTCCGAAGATGCGGTCGATTCTGTCTGAGTCGGGGCTCCTGCCCAAGGGCCAGCAAGTGCGGAAGGGGCGCTAGAGCATGGCGGAGTGGCCCCTGAAGCGGCCGCTCAAGCCCTCGCCGGCGCGCTCCGGACTATCTGCCCCACGCGATTCGGTCCCTGCTACCACCGACTACCGCGATGCACCACGACCCACCGAGGGTGGGTACAGTTTTGGGTACAGTTTCCGACCTGTCAGGAAGGCCGTCCCCGTAAGTTGTTGAAAAGATTGGCTCCTCGGGCTGGACTCGAACCAGCAACCCTCCGGTTAACAGCCGGATGCTCTGCCATTGAGCTACCGAGGAACGTCGGCGTGGGCGACTACCCGCACGAGAACGCGCGGGTCAGCGCCCTCGGGCTGGCAGCCGCCCGATGGGCAAGACGCAGATGATACTGTCGGCACGCCCGGACGGTCAACTTTGCCACAGGCTTCCGCGTGGCGGCCAGCGTGTCATGAGGCCACGCGGGGCCGCCACCCGAGGTGCGCGGCCGCAGGCAGCCACGGCCGGCACCGCTACGCCGCCTTCCGGCGCCGCACCGGCGTTCGACCCCGGCTGCCGCCGCCGACGCTCCACTGCACCACGGCGCCGACGGCGCCGATCGCCAGCCATGCCCACAGCATCCAGCGCTGGTCGGGCGCGGGGTTCAGCGGGTAGGCCATCCACACGTCACCCTTGGCCGCCGCGGCCTGCGCCGCCTTGTTTCCCATCAGCAGCAGCACGCCAACCAGCCCGGTCCACGCCCCGGCGTACGCCGTGCCGAGCACGATCACGAGCTTCTGCACCGACATGGATGCCAGCGCGCCGAGCACGCAGGCGAGCACGACGACCAGGGGGTTGGGATCGCCGCCGATCCGCGTCCAGATGACGTGGACGAGCAACGCCGCGACGGCCGCCCCGACGAAGGCGACGCCGACGAAATAGGCGAACACCAGGATGGCCGCTCCGGCCACGCCGCCGATGATCGCCGTCAGCAGCGTCCACGACGTCTCCACCGGGGCGAGGAAGCTGGTGGCGACCAGCGCGCCGAGCACGAACCCGTAGATGGCCAGCACCAGCCGGAACAGGCGATAGCCGAGGAAGCAGGCGAGCACGCCGCCCGCCAGAAACAGCAGGGCCGCCGGGACCTGGTAAGAGGCCGGAAGCATCGCGCGATTATAGTGCGCGTGGGGACGCCGGCGCACTCCGCACTCCATGCGCGCCCGCCCTCCACCGTGCGCTACAGTGTGTCCCCGTGCCCGAGGCCGTCCACAGCCCCCGTTTCAGCCTCACCAGCCTGTTCTGGGGCGCGGCCGGCCTGGCCCTGTTCGCCCTCACGCTGCGCCGGACGGGCGTGGACCCCATCCTCGACGGCATCGGCCGGGTCGGCGTCGGCTTCCCCGCCATCCTCGCCCTGGCCGGCGCGCGCCTCTGGCTCCGTGCGAAAGCGTGGACGCTGTGCACCGACCACCCGGCGGCGCTCCCGACGGCCGCCGCCTTCCGGGCGGTGCTGGCCGGCGACGCGCTGGGCAACCTCACGCCGCTCGGACTGCTGGCCAGCGAGCCGGCGAAGGCCGCCCTCGTCAGGCGCCACGTGCCGCTGTTCACCGCGCTCTCGGGCATCGCCATCGAGAACCTGCTCTACACGGTGAGCGTGGCGCTGGTCATCGTCGCCGGCACGGCGGCGCTGCTGCTCACCTTCGACCTGCCGCGAACCATGCGACTGGCCAGCCTGGGGGTGATGGCGGCGGCCGTCGGCTCGGTAGCGGCCGGGGTCGTGGTGCTCGCCCGCGGCTGGCGGCCACTGTCCGGGCTGGTGACGTGGCTCGCCCGGTACGTGCCGCGCGCGCTGCGCGCGCGCCCCGACAGGCTGCGCGAGATCGAGGATCACGTCTTCGGCTTCCACCAGCACCACCCCGATCGCCTGGGACGCGTGCTGGCGCTGGACGCCGCGTTCCACACGCTCGGCGTCGCCGAAATCTGGCTTACGCTCGCCCTGCTCACCGGCACGTGGTACGGGCCGCTCACGGTGTTCGTGCTCGAGGCGGTCAACCGCGCCATCACGGTGGCGTTCAAGTTCGTCCCGCTCCGGCTGGGCGTGGACGAGGCAGGGACCGAGGTGCTCACGCGCGCGCTGGGGCTGGCGAGCGGCCTGGGCGTGACGATGGCGATCGTCCGCAAGGCGCGCGTGCTCGCCTGGAGCGCGGTCGGCGTGGTGCTGCTCGCGCGACGTGGATGAGCGCCGGGGCCGCGCGCCGGTGGCCGCGTCCCCGCCATGGCATCACGCTCCGGCCAGCCGCACCGCCGCGCCCACGGCCACGATCACGGCATTGGCTTCGCCGCGGCGCAGGTCGTCGGCCGACACGTGCTCGCCACGCGTCCGGTTGACGACGACGCCCGCGGCGCAGCCGGCCTTCAGCCCCATGGCGCTGGCCATCGTCAGCAGGGTGGCGGCTTCCATTTCGTAGTTCAGCACGTGCAGGCGTCGCCACTCCTCGGTGATCCCCTGGAAGCGGCGCGGCACGTAGCCGGTGAACGAATCGTAGCGTTCCTGGCCCGGGTAGAACGTGTCGGTGCTGCAGGTGACGCCGACGCGCACGGTCACGCGAGCCCCGGCGGCCGCCTCCACCAGCGCCGACACCACGTCGTGGTGCGCGACGGCCGGGTACTCGATGGGCGCGTAATGCGCCGAGGCGCCGTCGAGCCGCACGGCGCCGGTCGTGACGATGACGTCGCCCACCTCCACGTGCGGCTGGATCGCTCCCGTGGTGCCGACGCGCAGGAAGGTGGTGATGCCGAGCTGCGCGAGCTCGTCGATGGCAATCGAGGCGGACGGGCCGCCGATCCCGGTCGAGGTGACGAGGATCGGCGCGTCGCCGGCGCGTGCGATCCACGTGCGGTACTCGCGCTTGTTCGCGAGCTCGCGCGCGCCGGCGAGCGGCGCGGATCGGGCGATGCCCTCCACCCGGCCGGGGTCGCCGGGAAGCAGCGCCACGGTGGCGCCTTCGAGCATCGACGTGGTGAGCGCGAGGTGATAGACGGAGCGATCGGCCATGCCGGGCATTATCACCCGACGCGCTACGCAGCCCGGCCGGCAGCGACGGCGCGCGCGCCGCGGGACGGACCGGATCGCTGCCGCCCGCGGTCAACCGCCGCGGGGTGGCCGTGCGCGGCCCGCGCCCCGTCGAAGAACGCCACCAGCTCGCGCGCGGCGTTGGACAGCGACTCCGACTGCGCCCAGAGCTGCTGGGCCGCGGCCGCCGATTCCTCCGCGGCCGCCGCGGTGTCGTGGCCGATCGAGGTCAGCCGCTCGACGGCCTCGCTGGCCCGATCCACGCCGGCGCGCTGCTGCGACGAATCCTCGGCGATGTGATGGATCACGGCGCCGAGGTCGCGCACCAGATCCACGAGGCCCATCAGCGTCGCCCGCAGTTCGGATGTGAGCGCCGTTCCCTGCCGGGTGCAGTGGATGGCCTGCTCGACGTTGGCGCCGGCATCCTTGGCGGCGTCGGCGCTGCGCCGCGACAGCGAGCGCACCTCCTCGGCCACCACCGCGAACCCCTGTCCCAGTTCGCCGGCACGCGCCGCCTCGACGGCCGCGTTGAGCGACAGCAACTGGGTCTGGAACGACAGCTCGTCGATGGCGTGCGCGATCTTCGAGACCTTCTGGCCCGCGGTCTCGATGCTCCCCATCGCGGCGGCCATCCGGTCCATGGCCGACGCGCCCTCGTCGGCGGCCCGCTGTCCGCGCGCGGCCACGGTGGCGGCCTCGCCCGCAGCCGTGGCATTGCGCAGCGTCATCGCCGACACCTGTGCCAGCGCCGCGGAGGCGCTGTCGGACGAGGCGGCCTGCGACGAGGCGCCCTGCGCCAGGTGCTGGCTCGTCTCGGCCACGCTGCCCGCCGCGCCGTGAATCTCGCCCGCCGCGGCGTTCAGGCGCTCCACCATGGGCCGCAGGCGACGCTGGGTGGCGCGGGCCATCAACTGCCACGTGAGCGCCGTTGCGATGAGCGCCAGCACGCCGATGGCCACCAGCCATCGCGCCGTGCTCTGCGACAGGGCCTGCACCTCGTGCGCCGCGCGATAGAGCTCGGCCTCGGGCACCGCCACGCCAATCACCCAGTCCCACGGTTCGAAATAGCTGTAGGTGACGGCATAGGCCTGCACGCCGCCGTCGGTACGCAGGCGGAGGCTGGTGCTGGCGGTTCGCGAATCGCCCAGCGCCAGGGCGCCCTCCACCATCTCGCGCGCCCACGTCCGGCCGCCGGCGTCCCTGGCGTCGATCAGGCTCGCCCCGGCAGCCTCACCGGCAACCGGACGCACCACCCTCCCGGCGTTCTCGCCCTTCGCCTGCAGGATGAACACCCGTCCGGTGTCACCCACCTTCACGCCGTCCATCTCCCGCATGAGGCGTGCCTCCGCCTCGCGTTCGGGCAGGCCGACGAACAGCATGCCGATCACCTCGCCGCCGGAGATCAGAGGTTCGTAGGCCGTGACATACCAGCCGTCGGCCACGAAGGCCCGGCCGGCGTAGGTCTCGCGGCGGAGAACCGCCGAGACCACGGGGTTGGTCGTGCCGTCTGGCTCCCGGGCCGGAACGTAGGTCCCGAGGGCGCGCCTGCCGCCGGCGAGCACGTTGGTGGCGACGCGCAGCATGTCGCCACGGGCGTTCATCCGCTGGAAGACCGTCGCCCGCGTCCCGGTCACCGCGCTGACCTCGTCCACCACCGGCACACGCGCATCGGGAGCAGCCTCCTGCCCCAGCCACACGCCTCCGGCGGCGAACGCGGGCAGCGTGACGGCGGTCGTGGTCTTGTCGAACTGGTTGGTCGCCTGCCAGGTGACCTGCCGCGTCAGTGTCGCCACGCCTCCCGCCCGGCGCACCGTGTCGGAGAAGACACGCAGGGCCATCAGCGTCTGCTCGCGCAGCGCGTCGTGGTAGATGGCACTGGCCGTGTTGACGAGATGCGCCACGTGGTCGAGGTCCGCGGCCGCGAGCGTCTCGGTGCCCCTCTGGGCCTCCCGGCCCATCCGCCGGTTGAGCCACCCGACCGTGCTCCCGATCAGCACGAGCGGGACGACGGTCAGCACGAGGCCGGTGAACAGGAGCCGACGCGAGAACGACAGAGTACGCATACGTCCTCCGGCGAAGTGCCTCAGATCTCGACGATTACGAGACGAATCGGCGTGGAGGCCGGTGAGCTTGAGCGGGGAACGGCGCGGGCACGACGTCCCGGCCCGCGACGACTACATCTCGCGGCGGCCGTCCATGGCGCGGCCCATGGTGATCTCGTCGGCGTACTCGAGGTCGCTGCCGACGGGGACGCCCATCGCGATGCGGGTCACGCGCACGCCGAGCGGCTTCAGCAGGCGGGCCAGGTAGATGGCCGTCGCCTCGCCCTCGACGGTCGGGTTGGTGGCGATCACCACCTCGTCCACGTTGCCGGCGCCCACGCGCTCGAGCAGCCCCTTGATCTTGAGGTCGTCGGGCCCGATGCCCTGCAGCGGCGACAGGCAGCCCATCAGCACGTGATAGGTGCCCCGGAAGTGGCGCGTCTTCTCGATGGCCGCGACGTTGGCCGGCTCCTCCACCACGCAGATCACGCGACGGTCGCGCTCGGTGGAGGTGCAGAAGGCGCAGGGATCGGTATCGGTGATGTTGTGGCAGACCGAGCAGTAGGTGACGCGATCCTTCACGTCGCGCAGCGCGTCGGCGAGCCGCTCCACCTCCTCGCGCGGGGTCTTGAGGACGTGGAAGGCCAGCCGCTGCGCGCTCTTGGCGCCGATGCCGGGCAGGCGCTGCAGGTGCTCGATGAGACGGGCGAGGGGCTCGGGATGGGACACGGGGGCTTGGGGCTTGGGG
>JBDIBB010000030.1:0-36399 GCA_039812685.1 Vicinamibacteraceae bacterium | reverse complement strand
GCCGCGCACGACCGCGTGCACCAGGTGATGCGCGAGGTGCGCGGGCCCGCGGGAGGTCCGTCGTGAGGGCCGGGCGCGAGGTCATCCTCCCGACGCCGCAGCGGCTGCATGCGCCCACCGATCTGAGCGGCCGCGGCGTCACCATCGCGTTTCTCGACGCGGGGTTCTACGCCCACCCCGATCTCACGCGTCCCGGCGACCGCATCCTCGCCTACGTCGACATCACCAATCCACACGCCCGCCGTGAGGCGCTCGAGGTCGCCGACGACTCGGCCTGGCACGGGATGATGACCTCGGTGGTGGCCTGCGGCAACGGGTTCCTGTCGGGCGGGAGGTACCGCGGCCTGGCGAGCGGCGCCGCGGTGGTGCTCGTCCGGTGCGGTCAGGTGCGGCGCGTCACGCACGGTGACATCCAGCGTGGCCTCGACTGGGTCTACCGTCACCGGCGCCAGTACGGCATCCGCATCGTCAACGTGAGCGTCGGTGGCGATTACGAAGCGTCGTACCACCACGATGGCCTGTCGCGGGCCGCCGAACGGCTGGTGCGGGCCGGCGTGCTGGTGTGCGCGGCCGTGGGCAACGCCGGGCACCTGCCCGGCCACCCGGTGCTGCCGCCCGCCTCGGCGCCCGGGGTGCTGGCCGTGGGGGGACACGACGACAAGAACCAGCTCGCCTTCGAGGGGTACGACATGTACCACTCCAGCTACGGGCCGACGATCGACGGCCTGCAGAAGCCGGAGGTCCTCGCGCCCGGCATCTGGGTGGCGGCGCCGATCCTGCCGGGCACGCCGACGGCGGCACAGGCCGAGCTGCTGCTGCGGCTCGAGCAGGCGCCCTCGGCGGACCTGCGCGAACTCATCGCGGCGAACCCTGGCGTGTACCCGGCGCTGGACGAGGCCCGCCACCTCGAACCCGCCCTGATCCGCCGGTTGATCGAGGCGCGGCTGCGCGACGACAAGGTGATCTCGGGGCACTACAAGCACGTGGACGGCACCAGCTTCGCGGCGCCCATCGTGGCGTCGATCGCCGCGCAGATGATCGAGGCGAACCCCGCGCTCACCCCGCAGGCCATTCGCGGCCTGCTCATCGGCACCGCGCGCCGCCTGCCGCACGTGCCGGTCGATCGGCAGGGCTGGGGCGTGGTCTGGCCGGCGGCCGCCATCGAGCAGGCGCGCCACTGGTCGCCGACGGCGGCCAACTGAGGGCGCCCGCACCGGCACGGGGCCGGCTGGCCGGCCGGTTCCGGGAAGATGCGGCGCCCGCGCACGCGCCGGCGCCGCATCGCGGGACAGCCGCGGCCCGATCCGTGTCCCCGCCTGTCACGGGCCCGTGTCATGCTGGAGGCCGACGCCATGACTCCCACCCTGCTGCTCGGCCTTGCCGCCGGTCTCGCCTGCGTGAACCTGGTGCTGCTCGTTCTCGTGCTCGCGCGAAGCGGAGGCGACCGGTTTTTCGCGCGCCTCGACGCCCAGTTCGCGGGTCTGCAGCAAACGGCCGAGCGGACGGAGCGGTCGCTCCGGGATGACCTCGCCAGTGCCCGGCGGGACAACGCCGACTGGGCGGGCGGCGTGCGGCGGGACGTCACCACGGCCATGGAAGCCCTCGGCGGCACCGTGAGATCGTCGGTGGTCGAACTGGGCGGCCTCCTCGACCGGCGCCTCGGGCAGGTGGAGACCGGCGTCGACACGCTCGCCCAGCGCAACGAGGAACGCATCGCGGCGCTGGTGCTGACCAACGAACAGAAGATCGATCAGCTTCGACAGGGAGTGGACGCCCGGCTGGCCCAGGTGGAAGGCCGCCTGGAGACGCTCACCGCGCGCAACGACGAGCGGCTGGCGGCGATTGCCGCCACCATCGAGCAGCGGCTCGAGGCGATGCGCACGACGGTCGAGTCGCGTCTCGATCACCTGCAGCGGGAGAACGCCGCGCGGCTCGACGAGATGCGCGCCACGGTGGACGAGAAGCTGCAATCGACGCTCGAGCGGCGCCTCGGCGAGTCCTTCAAGCTGGTGAGCGACCGGCTCGAGCAGGTGCACCGGGGCCTTGGCGAGATGCAGACGCTCGCTTCGGGCGTGGGCGATCTGAAGAAGGTGCTCTCCAACGTGAAGACGCGCGGCACCTGGGGTGAGGTGCAGTTGCGGACGCTGCTCGAGCAGGGCCTGTCGCCCGAGCAGTTCGCCGAGAACGTGGCGACGCGCGAGGGCAGCGCCGAGCGCGTCGAGTTCGTCGTGAGGCTCCCGGGCCGCGACGATCAGGCGCCGGCGCTGCTGTTGCCGATCGATGCCAAGTTCCCGGTCGAGGACTACCTGCGGCTGGTCGAGGCGGCCGAGGCCGGCGACGCCGCGGCGAGCGAGGCGGCGGCGCAGGCGCTCGAGACCCGGGTGAAACAGGCGGCCCGCGACATCCGCGACAAGTACGTGAACCCGCCACGCACCACCGACTTCGCCATCCTGTTCCTGCCGACCGAGGGGCTCTACGCCGAGGTGCTGCGGCGTCAGGGGCTCTGCGATCGCCTCCAGCGCGACTACCGGGTGGTGGTGGCCGGCCCGACGACCTTGTGGGCGTTCATCACGAGCCTGCAGATGGGGTTCCGCACCCTCGCCATCCAGCGGCACTCGTCAGAGGTCTGGGAACTGCTGGGCCGGGTGAAGGCCGACTTCACACGCTTCGGCGAGGCACTGGCCGGCGTGCAGAAGAAACTGCAGGAGGCCAGCCACAAGATCGACGAGGCGCAGCGGGGCACGCGCCGCATCCAGAAGACCCTGAGCGGCGTCGAGGCGCTGCCGGCGGGAGACGGGCCGGCGCAGGCCGCGCTGCTGCCGGCCGCCGAACCCGTCGACGCCGATTGACCGACGATCGCAGCGGCGCGTCGCCGCCGCGATCACCCGCGCTTGCCGCCGCTCATCTCCTTGCCGGTGATCGATTCGATGGCCGTGACCGCCGATCGCGCGGCGGCGATGATGTCGCGCTCCTCGCCGCCGAGGTAGATGCGGCCGAAGGATCCAAAGGCGCGTACCTCGAGCACGTTGACGCTGGCGTGCTTCTCGGCCTCGTTGGCCGCGATGGCCGCGTAGGCCGCCGGCTCCACCTCCAGCACGAACAGGCTCTGGCGCGCCAGGATCATGTGGCCGTGACGCATGCGGTTGATCAACTGCGCGTGGTGCGCGTCGACGTTGTGGATGATCTGGCTCGACAGGACGCGTGGCTTCCAGCGATCGGTTTCCTTCAGCGCGAGGGCCTCGAGGATCGCCGCGCCCGCGGCCAGCACGTCGGCCTGCGACGGTGAGTGCACCTCGAGCAGGCCGTACAGGCGCTCGACCACCTGCATGCCCGGCCGCACGCTGGTGGCCTTCACGGCGACGTCGGTGATCCGGTTGATCTCGATGCCCGGCGAGATCTCCACCCAGAGCGAGGCGTCGCCCGGCAGCGGCAGGAAACCCTGCATCACGGTGCCGAGGAACGCGGCGTGCTGCCCTTGCAGCGAGTCGAGGAAGACGTAGGAACGAAGGTCGGCCAAAGGGGACTCCTGAACCGGGAGACGGTACACCGGTCCGATGGCCGGCGACAAGCGCAGCCGGTGCGCCGGACGCGTCCGTACGGCGAGGTCGACGAGGGCCCGACGACGCGCGGAGGGTAGAATTCCGGGTACGACTAGAATAGAGTCCGCCCGACCCGGCGCGCTCCCTCGCCGTCGAAGGACCCTGAATGATCGGCGCCCAGATCCTGAACTACCGGATTGTCGAGAAGCTTGGTGACGGGGGGATGGGCTCCGTCTACAAGGCGGTCGACGTCATGCTGGAGCGTGACGTCGCGCTCAAGTTCCTGCGTCCGGAATTGGCCGAACAGCCGGATCTCGTCGAACGGTTCCGCTCCGAGGCCGTCGTCCTGGCGCGGCTCATGCACCAGAACATCGCCAGCCTCTTCGGGCTCCATCGCCACGGCAACGACTTCTTCATGGCCATGGAATACGTGCCCGGGAAGACGGTCGAAGCCCTGCTGAAGCAGAACGGGCGCTTCTCGGTCGCGCATGCGACGCAGATCGCCGGCCACGTGCTGAACGCGCTCGACTACGCGCATCGTCACGGGGTGGTGCACCGCGACATCAAGGCCGCCAACATCATCGTCACGCCCTCGGGCAGCGTGAAGGTGATGGACTTCGGCATCGCCCGCGTGCTGGGCACCGAGCGTCGCACGCGGGTGGGCTTCGTCGTCGGCACGATCGGCTATATGGCGCCCGAGCAGATCCAGGGCCTCGACGTCGACGGTCGCGCCGACATCTATGCCGTCGGCGTCGCGCTCTACGAGATGCTGACCGGCCGCATGCCGTTCCAGGGCGACACCGAGTTCGCGGTGATGCAGGCGCAGGTGCAGCAGATGCCGCCGCCGCCGCGCACCTTCGCCGATGTCCCCGAGGCGGTCGAGGCGTGCGTGCTGCGCGCGCTGGCCAAACAACCGGCCGAACGTTTTCAGACGGCGGTCGAGTTCAATGGCGCACTCCGGGCCTCGTTGCGGATGGTGACGGGTGTGACCGGCGGCTCGGGCCAGTTCGCGCGGCCCTCCGACGAGACCCGGGAGTTCAAGTCGGACCCGGCGCTGCGGGCCGGAGCCGACGGAGGGAGCGCCGTCGCCGTGCCCTCGCCCGCGTCTGGCGCGAGCCCCGCGGCGCTCGCACCGGCAACGCCGGCTGCGGGCAGCCCGCCGCCACCGGACTCGACCGCGTCGGATCGACCGCTCGCGCCGCCGCCGCCGGCCTCGCCCGCGCCCCCGGCCCCGACTTACACGCTGCCACCCTACACGCCGCCACGCGACACGCCACCGCCGTTCAGGCCGTCCACGCCCGTGCCGGCCGTGGGCTCGCCGCCATCGGCCTCTGGCGTCCGCGTTCCGGTCAGGCCACCGGCCGCGCCTGACGCTGCGCCGCAGGACGCCACCAGCCCGATTGCGACACCTGCGCCAACGGCCTCGGAGGCGCCACCGATTGCCGCGGTGGCACCCGTTGCGCCGCAGCCGGTGGCGCCGCGTCCCGTACGGGCGGCGGCAACGGCGAGGCCGCCGAAGGGCCGGGCCGCGCGCGTCGCGGCCCTGGCCGGCGTGCTCGCGATCGCGGCGGCCGGGGGAACGTACCTGGCGTGGCGGCAGTGGCAGGCGGGTGCGGATGCGAGCCAGCCGGGACAGGCTGGCGGGGAGGTGGTGGCCGGAGCGGCTGACACGTCGGAGCAGCCGCCGGCTCCGCCGGCAACCGGCCCGGCTGCCCCGCCACAGCCGGCGCCTGCCGCGCCGCCGGTGACGATGCCGTCGCCGGCGACGGCCGAGTCATCCGAGAGGGCGGCGCCGGGTGCCGGTGGCCCGCGGCCACGCCGGAACGCCGCGCCGCCAGCCGTCCCGTTGCCAGCCGCGGCCACGCCGGTCGAGTCGAACGTGGATCCCCTTCCGGCGCCCGTGGCGCCCGAGCCCGAGCCGCTGCGCCCGGTGCTTCCGCCAGCCATGTTCGGCAACGTGAAGTGGATGCGCGTGGACGGGTCGCGCATCCGCGAGATCGACGTGTTCCTGCAGCTCGACGCCGGCGAGTTGCGCCTCCTCGACCGGCGCACGCGCAGCACGCTGGGCACCATTCCTTTTGCGCAGGTTTCGTCCGCGCTCTACTCGCAGGGGAAACGGCCTCAGTGGAGGACGGACCTCGGACCGGCACCCGCGTCGACGAGCTTCGACGACACGGTGCGCACGTTCCACTACGTGGCGTTCCAGGGACCATCGCAGTTCCTGCTGGTGCGCGTGGATCGCACCGACCTCACGCGGCTCCGCGACGAGCTGCGGAAGCGTTCTTCCATCGATCTCGACATCGATCGGTAGTCGTCATGGCCCGACGCGATCAACCGCTGCCCTGGTCCGAGACCCTGCGGGTCCTGCTCGCGGAGCGGAGCCTCACGCAGGCGCAGCTGGCCCGCCTCGCCGGCATCGATGCGGGGACGGTCGGGCGCCTCCTGCACGGCGGACACTGCTCCACCGAGACGCTCGTGAAGATCGCCCGGGCGCTCGAGGTGGAGCTGGCCGATCTCGTCAGCCAGCCGCTCGGGCGCGACGACGTGGTCACCCGGCGGGACCGGCTCGTGGCCGCGGTGCTGCGGGAGCTCTCCGATGATGTCGCCGGTGCCGTGGCGGAAGCGGTTTACCGTCGCCGGCGGGAGCGACGGGTCCCGCGCGTGGCGGAGCGGCCCCTGCCGTTCGGGGAAGCCTGAGGCTTCGCGCGCCGGGCCGCGCTCACTCCTCGCGCAGCAATGACTCGACGATGGTGCGGGCCGCCGTGAAGCGCTGCGTCCATCCGCCGCTGATCACCGTAAAGGGCAGGCGGCGGCGCTCGAGTTCTTCACGGCACAGTCCCAGGATCACGCCGCGTGCGTGGGGCGCGTCGCGCTGCGGGTCGGCCACCCACGGCACGTCGCAGTCCAGCAGGAGGTAGTGGTCGGCGCGTCGCGCGCCGGCCGCGTCCCCCAGCCACGCCGGCAGCGTGCCGTAGTAGAAGCGGCTGTAGACGGCCGTCATCAGCGGATCGGTATCGCAGATGATCACGCGCGTGGCGCGCCGCGCGAGTGTTGCCTCCATCACCTGGTGCCCCGCCACGACGCGCGGCAGGTCGTCGGGCTCACACACGCCGCCCTTGGCGTCGAGGTAGAGGCGGAGGTACTCGGCGACCCACACGGTCCCGAATGCCCGCGCGAGATCGCCGGCCAGCGTCGTCTTGCCGGTGGACTCGGGTCCGAGCAGCACGACCCGCTTGAGGAAGTGGGTGCGCACGGCGGGTGGCAGTGCGTCCCAGTGTGTCAGCGGCCGCCTCAGCACCGCGGCCGCGTCGATGTCGTGCCACGCGCCGGTGTCCACGGGCAGGTAGGGCAGGCCGAGGGCGGCGGCGAGCTCCCGATCGCGCAGGCCGGGCCCGATGAGCGCTTCGGGCGACGCCGCCCGCAGCCCCTTCACGAGGCCTTGCAGCCGCGGCGATCGGAGCGGCTCGTCACCGGGCGGTGGCGACGGCTCCACCGGGAGGATGTGGATCCGCGGCGCCAGTTCCCGCAGCCAGCCGATGCGCTGCTGCGGGCCGATGGGGTCGTCGGGCGCGATGAGCAGCAGCGCCTGGACATCCGACGACCAGCCGAGCGCCGCCTCGAGCACGATCCCGTCGGCAACCGTCGGCGGCATGAACGCGCTGATGTATGCCAGGCGCTGGCCGCGCCACGGCGCGAGCGCATCGGGCGACGTGGCGTTCATCGGGCCGGCAGCGCCGGCATCGCCTGGCTGGCCAGCAGCGAGGCGTGCCACTGTCGCCAGCCCGCGACGGCCAGGGCGAGATAGGCCGCATAGAGCACGGCGGTGAAGTGCAGTCCGAGCGTCAGGTAGAGCGCGGCGGCCACGACGTCCACCACGAACCAGATCCCCCAGTTCTCGAGCAGCTTGCGGGCCACCATCCACTGCGCGACGAGCGAGAAGGCGGTGACGAACGAATCCCAGTAGGGAAGGGCCTGATCGGTGTGGCGCGCGAGGGTGGCGCCCAGCGCGATGGTGCCGGCGGCCCCGGCGATGATGGCCAGCGCCAGCGTGCGCGGTCGGGCGCGGGTGACCGCCAGGCGCGATCCGTCTGGACC
This sequence comes from Vicinamibacteraceae bacterium, assembly GCA_039812685.1. GTDB lineage: Bacteria > Acidobacteriota > Vicinamibacteria > Vicinamibacterales > JAFNAJ01 > JBDIBB01. The sequence goes on along the minus strand of JBDIBB010000030.1, from coordinate 28,765 downwards.
CCGACGGCTCCACGACGCCCAGCCGTAGCACTGCAGCGCGACGTAGACGATCTGCAACAACGCGCCCGCGTAGAGCCGCGCGTGCACGAAGACCACGATGTAGAGCGTCCCGGTGAGGATGCCGAACGGCCAGGCGAGCAGCCGCTCCCTGACGATCAGCCACACCGCGGCCAGCCCGAGAATGGCCGCGGCCAGTTCCAGCGGGCTCACGCCTTCAGGCGTCGCCGTCCAGCTCGCGCGCGGTCTGGCGCAGCTGGTCGCCGGTGAACGACGAGGCCCGGGCGAACCCGCCCACGAAGCGGGCATCCTCGATCGTGAAGCGGAACAGGTGGAAGTCGGGCAGCTCGAAGCGCGGCAGGGCGTCGGGAAAGCGCCGGGCATACAGAGCGCCCGTGTGGGAGAACTCCTCGTCGTCGCGGCCGATGGGAATCGCGAGGCCCCGCAGGCTCACGCGCGGCAGCAGCTGCGGATCGCCCGCGCCGGTGTCCGGGGCCGAGATCGCGATCGCGCAGCGCGCGTCGGCGAGCAGATCGCGCGTGTGCGCGCCGAGTTCGCTGAGGAAGATGAGGAGCCCGTCGAGGCCAGCCTCCACGGCGTAGGCCACCATCGCGGTGGCGGGCGCCTCCTCGTGCAGCGTGGCCAGCGTCGCCCATCGCTGCGACTGGATGAGGTCGACGACCTCGCGCTGGATGGCACTCATGACGGCGATTCCTCCGGGCAGGTCCTTCGCCGGTCGATCCTATCCCAAACCGCCGCGATGCCTTTCAGGGGACCTTCTCGCGATCGGCGGGACGATCCGGTGCGTGACGTGGCACGGGCGGAATCCTCAGTTCGTCGTAGCCGCCCTGAGACGTCCAGCGCAGGCGGCGTTCCGCGATCCGGTCGCCGCTCGCCGGGCGATAGACGTAGATGAGGATTTCCTCGTAGACGCCGTCGGTCGCGGGCACGAACCGCTCGGCGAGCTCGCGGGCGCGTGCGGGTTCGGCCATCTCCACCCGTACGACCAGCGCGCGGTGCGCGGCGCGCTCCGACAGGACGTTCCAGCGGAGATCGCCGTCGCGGCGCCAGCCGGTGAAGAAACCCTGGCGGCCGCGCACGTGCGGCGGGTCGGGCGCCGCCAGCGGCGCGTGGAGCACGCGCGCCCAGAAGCCGACGCCAGCGAGCGCGAGCGCCGCCACGAGAACGCCCGCCGTTCCCCCGGTCGCACGCGACGCCAGCCGCCTCATGGTGCGCCCCTTCGCCCCCATTCTAGGCGGAGGGGCTGCCGGGTGACAGTTGGCGTCGCGCCGTGGCCGTCACTCGTCTACACTGGGACGCCATGACCGCCGACAAGGTACCGGCTGCGCCCGGCGTGTTCACGCGCGCGGTCTTCGTGTCGCTCGGCGTACTGAACGTCGGCCTGGGCGGCATTGGCATCGTCGTGCCCGGCCTGCCGACGACGATCTTCCTGATCATCGCGTCCTACTGCTTCTCGAGGAGCTGGCCGGCGCTCACCGATCGCTGGCTGCGCCGCGGGGTATTCGCGCCCTACATGCGTTACGCGGACGATGCGAGGCCCATGCCGTTCCATGCGCGCGTGATCGCGCTGGCGCTCATGTGGACCGGCACCGCGTTCGCCGTCCGCGCATGGGCCAGCCCGTGGGTGGATGTCGCCATCGTCGTGGCGGCCGGCATCGGCTCGGTGGCGGTGCTGCTCGTGCGCCGGCCGTCGTCGGCGGGATGTCCCGTGCTGGGACTCGCCGACAGCCTGTCGGCGCCGGTGCGGCCCGCACCCGACACCCCGAGGCCGTAGCCGACGTTGCTGGCGGGGCCTGCGTGCCAGCGCCTTCCCGGGACCTGAAGGCCCCGTGTCCATCCCGGGTGATGACCATCCGGTTCCGGACCATCGACGGCCGCCGGTGGCGACCATGGGCGACCGGCGCGTGAGGTTCGCCTGCCCGTCACCAATCGGGCTGCGGTCGTTCGTCGAGCGGCCCGCGAGAGGCCGCCGGTGGTTACTGGACGCGGTCCTGCATCCACGCGACGATGTCGGGAGCGATGCCGGCGCCGAGGACACGGAACTTGTAATTGCGCCCCTGGCCGAGCGTGCTCTTGCCCGATTCGGCCGTCCTGAGCACCAGCTCGTGCGGGTGTCTGGATTCCACCTTGTCGATTTCGGTGATCTTCCAGGTGCGGCTGTCCTCGGGACGGTCGGCCGACTCGAAGCTGAACTTCCACTTGTCGATGGTGAGCGTCCCGTGGCACTCGCCGGTGTTGTGCAGGTGCACCACCTCGAAACTCAGCGGCACGCGGTCGCCGATCGGCTGGGCACCGGTCGTGGCTGTCAGGATCCAGAGCACTGCCGCCAGCACGCCGAGACGGTTTCCCCGCATCGAGTCCTCCTTCGAGTCGTGACATTCTGCCATGATCGTGGCCGGCCGACACGCGGCCCGTGTCGCCCTGAGCGCCGGCTGCGCCCGGGCCGCCGGGAATTCGGCGCACACCCCCGACGGTGAGGTCGCCAGGGTACGGATGCCACCCAGCATCGAGAACGTCACGGCGCCGGACGATTCGCGGATCGCCGTCTTTCGCGCGGTCGCCGACCCCTTGCTCGCTCGCGAGGCCGGCGCGTTCGTCGCCGAGGGGCGTCAGGTGGTGCGCCGTGCGGTCGAGGCCGGTCACCGCGTGCGCGCCCTGCTGGTATCGCGCGCGGTGCTCGAGGAGCTGTCGTCGCTCGTCGAGGGCCTGTCCGGCGACGTGCGTGTGTTCGTCGCCGGCAACGCGGTGTTCCGCGGCGTCACCGGCTACGACATCCACCGCGGGTGCCTGGCCCTGGTGGAACGGCCCGCGGCGTGCGACTGGCGGAGGCTCGTGCACGAGGCGCCGGCGGCCGCGCCGATCATCCTGCTCGAGGCCGTGGCCAATCCCGACAACATCGGCGGCGTCTTCCGCAACGCCGCGGCCTTCGGCGCGGCGGCCGTCCTGCTGGATCCCGCCTGCTCGGATCCGCTCTACCGGAAGGCCGTGCGCACGTCGATGGGGGCGGTGCTCGCCGTGCCGTTTGCGAGGATGACTCCGTGGCCGGAGGCCCTGGACGACCTGCGCGCGCGAGGGTGGCTGGTCGCGGCCCTGGCCACGGGCGGCCAGGTTGCGCTCGATACGTTCGCGCGGACGCGTGGCGCGCGCACACGGGTGGCGTGGCTGCTCGGGCACGAGGGGAGCGGGCTGAGCCGCGCCGCGCTGGCGGCAGTCGACCACACCGTGCGCATCCCGATGGCTCCCGGCGTCGACTCGCTCAACCTCGCCACTGCCGCGGCCCTCGCCCTCTACGCCACGACACGGCCGGCGCCGGCCGGTCCCGTCGATCGACGCTAAGATACCCGCGTCCATGGTCGTGCGCGTCCTCTCGCTCGCGATTGCCGCCAGCGCCGTCCTGAACCTCCGTGCGGTGTACGCTGGCGACCTGTATCAGGAGTATCTGCTCAAGCCGCTGACCACGACGCTGGTGCTGGTGCTGGCGGCGGCGGTGTCGCCGGGGCCGGGCGCCTCGTGGCGCCCAGCCATTGTCGCGGGCCTCGTGGCTTCCATTGCCGGCGACGTGTTCCTGATGCTCCCCGGCGATCGCTTCGTGCCAGGGCTGGGGTCGTTCCTGATCGCGCACCTCTGCTACGTCGCGGCCTTCACGCGCGGAGGCTGGCGGGCGTCGCCGTGGCCGGCGGCGGCCTGCGGGCTCTACGTCATGACGCTGCTCTGGTGGCTGCTGCCCCATGCGGGCGCCCATCGGATCGCGGTGACGATCTACGGCCTCGCCATCGGGACGATGGCGTGGCAGGCGCTCGAACGCTGGCGGGATCTGCGCGGGGCGGCGCCGCTGGCCGCCGCGATCGGCGCCGTGCTGTTCGTGCTGTCGGATTCCGCGCTCGCCGCCAACCGGTTCGTCGCGCCCTTCACGCTGGCGCCGCTGGCCGTGATGGGAACCTACGTGCCGGCCCAGTGGCTGATGGCGCTGTCGGCGGGTGGAGGACGACGGTGACGCTGGCGCGCGTCGAGGTGCTGCTGGCGGCCCTCCTGTTCTCGACCGGTGGCGCCGCGATCAAGGCCACCTCGCTCAACGGCTGGCAGGTCGCCGGGTTTCGCGCAGGCATGGCCGCGGCCATGCTGCTCGCGCTCGTGCCGGCCTCGCGCCGGATCTCGTGGCGGGCGCTGGCGGTCGGCGTCGTCCAGGCCGCCACCTTCGTCAGCTTCGTCGTCGCCAACAAGCTCACCACGGCGGCGAGCGCCGTGTTCCTGCAGGCCTCGGCGCCGCTCTGGCTGATCCTGCTGGGGCCGCTGCTGCTCGGCGAACGCGTGCGACGTGCCGACGCGCCGTTCCTGGCGACGATCCTTGCCGGCCTGCTGCTGCTCTTCGGCGGTGCGCCGGCGCCGTCGGCGACCGCGCCCGACACCGCCTCGGGCAACCTCGTGGGCGTCTTCAGCGGCCTGATGTGGGCGCTCACGCTGGCGGGTCTGCGCTGGGCCGAGCGTCACCGGACCGACGGCAGCGACGTGACGGCCGCCTCCGCCACGATGTGGGGCAACGTGTTCGCCTTCCTCGGATGCCTGCCCCTGGCGTTGCCCGCGGCCGGCACGCACCCGGTCGACTGGCTCGTGATCGCCTACCTCGGCGTGTTCCAGGTGGGGTTGGCCTACGTGTTCCTGACGCGCGGAATCGGCCGGCTGACGGCCGTCGAGGTCTCGCTGCTGCTGCTGCTGGAGCCCGCGCTCAGTCCGTTCTGGGCCTGGCTGGCACATGGCGAGTTCCCCGGCGTCTGGGCCAGCCTCGGCGGCGCGATCATCCTCGCGGCGACCACGTGGCGCTCGACGCGGCGCTGACGCGATCCGACACCGGTTCCCGACCGGTCTCCTGACGCGGGAGGGCGGCCGGGCATTGCGGCGCCCGGCGGCGGCTGGCGCCGTCCCGGACCCGCCCATCGAACCTGCTATGCTTGCCCCTGCGCGGGGCAGCTTCCGCCCGATTCGCGCAGCAAGGAGTGAGTCCGTGAGTACCGTCACGTCAAAGATCCACGAACTGCTCGGCGCCGAGGCCAGCGCGCTGCTGTCGTACCAGGCCAGGGGCTTCGACAAGACGCTGCTGCACGCCCCGGGCCCCGACTTCGTCGACCGCGTGCTGGCCCAGAGCGATCGCAACCCGCAGGTGCTGCGGAACTTCCAGCAGATCCTGAACACGGGTCGGCTCGCCGGCACCGGGTACGTGTCGATCCTCCCGGTGGATCAGGGCATCGAGCACTCGGCCGGCGCCAGCTTCGCGCCCAACCCGGTCTACTTCGACCCCGAGAACATCGTCAAGCTGGCCATCGAGGGCGGGTGCAACGCCGTGGCCTCCACCTTCGGCGTGCTGGCGGCGTGCTCGCGCCGGTACGCGCACAAGATCCCGTTCCTCGTGAAGATCAACCACAACGAGTTCCTGAGCTACCCGAACCGGTTCGACCAGATCATGTTCGGCTCCGTCGAACAGGCCTTCGAACTGGGCGCGGCCGCCGTGGGCGCGACCATCTACTTCGGGTCGGAGGAATCGACGCGACAGATCCAGGAAGTGAGCGAGGCGTTCCAGCGCGCGCACGAACTGGGCCTGGTCACCGTGCTGTGGTGCTACCTGCGGAATCCGGGCTTCAAGACGGCGGAGAAGGACTTCCACACCGCCGCCGACCTGTCGAGCCAGGCCAACCACCTCGGCGTGACGATCGAGGCCGACATCATCAAGCAGAAGCTGCCGACCAGCAACGGCGGGTACAAGGCCCTGAAGTTCGGGAAGACCCACGACAAGGTCTACACCGACCTCACGCCCGGCGATCACCCGATCGAGATGACGCGCTATCAGGTGGCCAACTGCTACATGGGCCGGTCGCCGCTGATCAACTCGGGCGGCGAGTCGAAGGGCGCCAGCGACCTGGCCGACGCGGTGAAGACGGCCGTCATCAACAAGCGCGCCGGCGGCATGGGGCTCATCAGCGGCCGCAAGGCCTTCCAGCGGCCGATGGCGGAAGGCGCCGCGCTGCTGCACGCCATCCAGGACGTCTACCTCGACGCCTCGGTGACGCTCGCCTAGTCGTTCGTCACGGCGGTGGCGCGCCGGCAGCGCCGCGCGCCGCCGCACCCTCCCACTGACCGGTCCGGGGCAGGGGCGCGACAGCCTGCGAGATCGCCGTCGCCCCTCCTGCCCGTTCGGTTGCTCCGGCCGTGCTTCGACCGGCCCGTTGGGGAGGCACGCGCTGGCCACGGCACCGGCCGGGTTCACGCGCGACCTGCGGCCCGGGATCGAAACACCGCTGACGGCTGGCGCGCCTGACGGCCCCTGGTGCGATTACCCGCCCGTCAGCAGCGCCGTGAACTCACCGAGCACCATCGCCGTCGCGCCCCACACCTGCAGGCCGTTCACGTCGAAGTAGGGGATCTCGTAGTCGCGTCCCTCGTGGATCCAGTGCGTGAGGGCCCGCGCATCTGGCGAAACCAGCCTGGCGATCGACACCTCGGCCACGTGCGCCACCTCGCGCTGATGCGGCGCGAACACCGGCGGCCGCGGCGTGACGCCGACCAATGGGTGCAGCAGGAACCCGCTCACCGGGATGTGCAGGGGCGTCAGGGCCCCGAGGACGGACACCGTCGCCGGATCGACACCCACCTCCTCCCGCGCTTCGCGGAGGGCCGCCTGGGGAAAAGTCTCGCCGGGATCGACGCCACCGCCCGGCAGCGATACCTGGCCCGCGTGTTGCGGCAGATCCCGGGCGCGCACCGTGAGCACGAGACTGGCCAGGCCGTCGCGCGGGTAGACGAGGATGAGGGCCGCGGCGTGGCGCGGCGCGTCCGGGGGGCGGAGGGGATCCCATCCGCGGCGCGGCCGGGGCGCCATCGACGCCTGGGCCTCGGGGCCGGGCAGGGCCGTCGTCAGCCGCTCACGCAGGTGGCGCACCACCGCGTCGTAGGTCCAGTCCTCGTCCATCGCGTCTGGGTGCCGGGCGACCGCACGCGGGCGCGATCACGCCGCGCTGCCGTTCTGCGTGCTCGGTGACCCTCGCATGATAGCCTGCCAGCCGGGAGGTGCCGGCATGGGGCCGCTGGCGTCGTTGCGTGTGGTGGAGTTCGCGGGCATCGGGCCCGCGCCGTTCTGCGGGATGCTGCTGGCCGACATGGGGGCCGATGTCGTTCTCGTCGAACGCCCCGAGGCCTCGAACGCGGGACCGGCCGTGCCACGCGAGGTCGACGTCTCGCACCGCGGGAAGCGCTCGGTCGCCCTCGATCTGAAGGGCGACGAGGGGGTTCGCGCGGCGCTCGCGCTCGTGTCGCGCGCCGAGGTGCTCATCGAGGGGTTCCGGCCCGGGGTGATGGAACGGCTCGGCCTGGGGCCCGACCGCTGCCTGGCCGCCAACCCGCGCCTGGTCTACGGGCGGATGACGGGCTGGGGCCAGTCGGGCCCGCTCGCCGCCCGGGCTGGCCACGACATCGACTACCTGGCGCTCTCCGGAGCGCTGCACGCCATCGGGCGCGCTGGCGGGCCGCCGCAGATCCCGCTCCACCTGGTGGGCGACCTCGGCGGCGGCGCGCTGCACCTGGCGTTCGGCGTGCTGGCGGCGCTCCTGCACGCGCGCCAGACCGGGGAGGGGCAGGTGGTCGACGCGGCGATCGTCGACGGCGTCGCCTCGATGCTCGCGCCCATCCACGCGCTGATGGGAGCGGGCCTGTGGCGCGATCGACGCGGGGTGAACCTGCTCGATTCGGGAGCGCCGTTCTACGACGTCTACGGGACGTCGGACGGCGGGTTCGTCGCCGTCGGCGCGATCGAGCCCCAGTTCTACGCGCAGTTGCTGGCTGGTCTCGGCCTGGATGCGTCCGCGCTTCCCGGGCAATGGGACGTCTCGCGATGGGGCGAGTTGCGCGACCGCTTCGCCGAGGCGTTCGCGGCCCGTTCGCGCGAGCAGTGGGCCGCCGTGTTCGAGCCGACCGACGCCTGCGTGGTGCCGGTGCTCACATTGCGCGAGGCGGCCTCGCATGCGCACGCACGTGCCCGCGGCACGTACGCGATCGACGACGACGGGCGCATCGTCGTCGCGCCGTCGCCTCGACTGACGCGTACTCCCGGGCGGCAACGCGGGGCGCCGCCGGCGCCGGGCGCCCACACGGCCGACGTGCTGCACGAGGTGGGATGGAGTGAGCGGGCGTCCCGCACGGGAACACCCGCGGGCTGACCGGTCAGCGATCCAGGGGATAGCTGCGGTCGATGGCGGCCAGGTAGCGGCGTGTCTCGCCGTAGAGCACCGCCTCGCCGCGCGCGACGCGCTCGGCGTGGCTGGGGCCGGCGTTGTAGGCGACCAGCGCGCCGCGCACGGTGCCGAAGGATCGAACCAGATGTGACAGATACGCGATGCCGCCGCGCAGGTTGTCGAGCGGATCCCACGGGTCGACGCCGAGCATGCGGGCGGTGGCCGGCATCAACTGCATGAGGCCGATGGCACCGGCGCTGGAGACCGCCCCCGGATGGCCGCCCGACTCGGCGGCGATGACGGCCCGGACCAGGGCCGGGTCGAGTTCGTGGGCCTCGGCGAGCCGCGTGAGCTCTGCTGCCACCACCGGGTCCAGCCGGCGTGGTGTGGCGGGCACCGTCCCGTCGCGCCGAGGCGGCGTGCGTGCTGCGCGGACCGCCACGGCTGCGTCGAGTGATGCCGCTGCCGCGGCGTCGTAACCCGCCAGGCGCAGCGCGTAGGCGGCATCGATGTCGGCCTGCGTCAGGCGCCCCGAGAGGATGTCGGTCACCTCGAGCGCGCTGTAACCCGCGCCCAGCAGGCGTGCCGCCGCGCCGTCGCGTGCCCGCACGTCGCGGCCGCAACTGACCGGCACCGGGCGGCCGCGCAGCAGCGCATCCACGACGGCCTCCAGCGCACGGGCGTCGCCGGCGCGATCCAACGCGAAGGTGGCCGCGACGAGGCGATCCAGGTCTTCACGGATCTCGACCGGCAGGGGGCGCCGCGAATCGGTCTGTCCCGAGCCGTCGCCGCGCCTCGCCTGGGCGAGCGCGGCCTGCAAGCCTTCCAGGCCGGCCGGGCGGCAGGTCGCAGGCTCCGTTGCCGCCTGCGCCGCCTCGCCGGCCGCCAGCGCCGCGCTTGCGAGCCACAGCCACACGACGAGCCAGCACGCCGGTCGCACGAGCCGGACGCTGTCAAGGGTCGTGCCGTACGACCGGGGCAGCGTCTGTCGCCGTCCGCACGTCCTCGTTCGCGTCCGGGGCGCCGCCGGGCCGACCAGGGTGTCGTGCCGCCGGCCGCGCGGGAAGGCGAGGAGGTGCCTCGCCCGACCGGCGCCACGACGGCTCGGTCACTGGTCCCGGCGCACGCCTGGACCCTGATAGACTCGCCCTGCCATGGTCCAGGAAATCATCACGCTCGAAGGGCACATCATCGATTCCGACATCCTCCGCAGGGTGTTTTCGCGCGTCGTGGAGGGCGGCGGCGAGTTCGAAGTGCTGGAGTTCAGAGTCGGCCGGCGCAACGAGGATCCGTCGTTCGCGCGGCTGGCGATTTCGGCCGCCGATCCTCACGTGCTCGATCACGTGCTGGAGAGCCTCAGCTACCTCGGTGCCTCCGCCGTCCTCGAGGAGGCGAGGTTTGCGCCGGCCGAGGCCGACGGCATCCTGCCGGATGAGTTCTATTCGACGACCAACTTCGACACGTTCGTGCGGACTGGCGGCGGCTGGGTGCAGGCGGCCGACCAGAGGATGGACTGCGCGATCGTGCTGCGGGGCGGGGAACCGACCTGCGTGAAGCAGGGGCTGGTGAAGGCGGGCGAGCCGGTGGCGCTGCGCGGACACGGCATCCGCGTGCGCCCCCTGGAACGCAGCCGCGATTACCAGGTGTTCGGCTTCATGTCCAACGACATCTCGGCCGAAATCAACAAGGGCATCGCCATCGCGAGCACGGCCCGGGAGATGCGCCGCACGCGCGAGGCCGGCGAGAAGATCGTGCTGGTGGCCGGCCCGGCCATCGTGCACTCGGGCGGTGACGTGTCGCTGGCGCGCCTCGTGCGCGAAGGCTGGATCGACACCGTCCTCGCCGGAAACGCCTTCGCCGTGCACGACATGGAGAAGTCGATCGCGGGCACCAGCCTGGGCGTCTGCCAGATGAGCGGGCGTGCGGTGGAGGGCGGCAGCCGCAACCACCTGTTCACGATCAACGCGGTGAACCGCTGCGGCGGCATCCGTCCGGCGGTCGAGGCGGGCGTGCTCACCTCGGGCGTCATGTACGAGTGCGTGCGCCGTCCCATCCCGTTCGTGCTCGCCGGCTCCATCCGCGACGATGGCCCGCTGAAGGACGTGATCACGGACGTGGTGGCCGCCCAGAAGGCCTATGTCGAGGCGCTGCGCGGCTGCGGCACGTGCCTGATGCTCGCTTCGGCGCTGCACGCGATCGCGGTGGGCAACCTGCTGCCCGCGCGCGTGCGCACCGTGTGCGTCGACATGACCGAGTCGGTGCCCGTGAAGCTGTCGAACCGGGGAACGATGCAGGCGATTGGTCTGGTGACCGACGTGGGCTACTTCCTCGAGCGACTGGCCGCCGACCTGCTCGGAAGCCCGTCGCCGGCATCCGCCGCGCCCCGCCCGGCGCATGCATGACGCCAGGCGACGGCAGGTGAGCACGAGATTGGAAACCCCGGGGCGCGGCCCCGGGCCGCTGGCCTCACTTCCTTCATCCTGAGAGGTTCCCATGTCCGAACATCGCTTCGTGAACGTCGCCTCCCTGCCGGCCCCGGTCGGCCCCTATTCGCCAGCGGTCACCCTCGACCATCTCGTGTTCGTGTCGGGCCAGGGGGCCACCGATCCCGCCACCGGGCAACTGGCGGGCGCCGACGTCGAGACGCAGACCGCGCAATGTCTCCGCAACGTGCAGGCGATTCTCCAGGCGGCGGGATCCGACCTCCAGTATGTGTTGCGCTGCGGGGTGTTCCTGATCGACATGGCCGACTTTCCCAAGGTGAACGCCGTCTACAGCCGGATGTTCGGCGATCATCGCCCGGCGAGGACCACCATCCAGGCGGCGGCGTTGCCGGGCACCGGGTTGCGCGTGGAGATCGACGCGATCGCCTACATCCCGCGCTGACGACGTCAGGCCCCGCGAGGCCCGGGCATCACCGGCGACGGCGAGGGCGCTGGCGAGGCCGGCCGGCACACGGCGGCCCGCGAGCGCCCGCGCGACTGCCGGGGCTGGCCGGCTCGTCCGCGGCTGTGCGCCGTGGGGAGCCGTGTGCCGGCCGGCGCACACGGTGCGCGGGGGTGACCGGCGCCCGCACGACTCATCCGGCAGGCAGATGCGCCGATTAGGTCGGCGAACCCAGTGGTCCGGCGGGGTGTGCAGGGATGCTGCGCCGCCGGGCCCAGCCATGGCCCACGCGCTCCCCAGCCGTGCCGGATGTCTTCATGTTCGATGTCACGCAAGGTCTTGACGCCCGTCCATTCCAGCGACCGTCGGCAGCGGCCTCGTTTCTCGAGGCGCTGCAGGCCAGGGTCTACGGCTCGATGGGCCTCACCGCCGAGGACTGCCAGTGGCGGGAGTGGCTCGGCCAGCAGAACGTGATTCCGCTGCGACTGCAGCAGATGTCGCTGGCGCTTCCGCGACCGGAGTTCGAGGAGTACCGCAGGGACCTGCTGGCCGGCCTCGCGCGAGACGAGGCGGCGCCACGGCCCACGCGCTTCGAGCGGCCTCACCAGTATTCGATCCTTCGCGAATTGCAGGAGGAGGTGGAGCATGCGGCCGAGGTGCTGGGCCTGCAGGTGCCCGTGCGTCCGCTCATGGGCACGCTGCCCACGCAGTTGCTCGAGCCGCTGATGCTGCTGGTCCCCGGCAGTGACGACGTGGTGGTCGTGATCGACGGCAACCTGCTGACCTACGCGCACCAGTTGGCGAAGGCGGTTGCGCAGGCCCTGCCGCTGGGCCTGGCCGGCAGCGGGGCGGGAGAACCCGAATTTCGAAGCGCGGCGATGGGACGCGACGTGCCGGGAAAGGCCGTCAAGCGCTTCAACGAGCTGATGATGGCCGTGGTCACCGGCAACCCGGCCATCGCCAGGCCGTACCTGCCCGAGCCGGCCTACGAGACGATCGCCTGCGAGTTGTGCGACTGCATGGAGCTCTTCATCGTCGCACGGGAGTATGCGCGGCTGGTTGATGGCGACCACCTGAAGGCGTCCACCGAGGCGCGCGCGGCGTGCGGCGAGCGCTTCCAGGCGCTCTGCTGGACGACCGAACAGGAGACGCGCGCCGACGGGCTGGGGCTGGCGCTCACGCTGACCGCGGCCGCCGAGCGGGGCGACTCGCTGTCATGGGCGTTCTTCGCCATCGACGCCCTGCTGGCCAGCTTCGGCATCCTCGAGCGGTCGCTGCCGATCCTGACGCGGCCGGCCGACGCCCCGCTCTTCCCCGATCTGGGCGCGGCCCACGACACGCGGCGGGGGCTGGTGCGCGACGTGCTGCGGCACTGGGACGGCGGCCAGCACGTGATCGCGTTCGCCGACGGGCTGGTCCCGGTTGTCGCGCAACTGGGCGATCAGTTCGAGGCCGCGCTCTACGACCTGCGCTGGTGGCCGCAGACCGTGAACTGAGCGCCTTGTCGTCCGGGCGCCGCGTGCGTCTCGCGACCGCGCGGCACGGCCACCACGGATTGTCAGCCGCGCGTCGTCGTGCGCCGCCGCAGCGCCCGCAGCCCGTAGAGCGCCGTCGCCACGACGAGCACTGCCGCCTCGGCGGCGAACTCCTCCTTCGTGGCGTGTGACAGCAGCCAGAGGACGACCGCCGTGCCGCCAATGGGCACCAGCACCGCGCCGGGGAACGTGAAGGGGCGCTCGGGCAGGCGCACGTCGCGGCGCCACAGTTCGATCGCCGACAGGCAGCCGAGCAGGAAGAGCGAGAGCACGGCCACGTTCGAGAGCAGCACGAGCCTGCCGAACGTGCCGTTGGCGGCCAGCAGGAAGACCAGCAGCGCGTAGGCGGCGATCGACACGTGCGGGGTGTGGTAGCGCGGGTGCACGCGGGCGAACACCCTGGGCAGCAGCTGTTCGCGACCCAGCGCGAACAGGCTGCGCGGCGTGGCCAGCATGTCGCCGCTCACGTAGCCGAACATCGACACCACCGCGCCGCCCAGCATCAGCGTGATGCCGGCCGTCCCGAGGAACCGCGACGCCGCCTGCGCGAGCGGCGCGTCGGCAAACGCCTTCATGTCGGCGCCGAGTACGCCCTGCGCGACGAACTGGATCGCCAGGTAGAACGTGGTGGTGAACGCCAGCGCCAGGCCGAGCGAGAGGGGCACCGTGCGCGCGGGGTTCCGGATCTCGCCGCCGGAGATCAGCGCCAGCTCCGCTCCCGCGAACGCAAAGATCAGCACGAGCGCCGTGCGGCCGAGGGCGCCGAGGCCGGGAACCTGGGGGATTGGCACGCCGCGGGCGAAGACCGCGAACGCACCCAGAACGACGAAGATGGCGAGCGGGAGCAGCTTGGCGAGCGTGACGAGTTCCACGGTGCGCGCCCCCTGCCGGACGCCGCGGACGTTCACCAGCGCCAGCGTCCCGAAGAGCAGGGCCAGCAGCAGCCAGCGCCCCACGCCCTGGCCCACCGGGGGCCAGGCCACGGCGAGCGACGCGACGAGCGCCGAGGCGACGCCGGCCACCGCGAGGACACTGTTGAGCATCTGCATCACGCCGCCGAGGAAGCCCGGGAACGGGCCGAATGCGATGTCGACGTAGGCGTAGATGCCGCCGCTGACGTTGACCCGGCTGCCGGCCATCGCCAGCGAGCCGACCACGAGCAGCATCAGCCCGGCGCACACCAGGTAGGCAAGCGGCGCGCCGTCGCCCAGTTCGCCGGCGACCGTGGCGGGCAGCACGAAGATGCCGGCACCGATGGTGGTGTTGACGATCGCGGCGGTGAGCGCGCGGGGACCGATGGCGCGGACCAGTTCCGCGTCAGGGGCGACAGGCAGCGAGGGCATGGAGCGCGGATTCTACCAGAGGGCGCGACCCCCCGCGCGCGTTCCGCCCGCGCGCGATCCGCCGGCCGCGCGGGGAGGCCGGACCGACCTCCCCGCGCGCGGGATCAGCGCGCCGGCGCGCCCGGCCGGGCCCTGGCGATGACCGGCGCCAGCACGTCGGCCAGCGTGGGCCGGCCGATTTCCTGCAGGTCGTACCCCACGCGGACGGCCTGCTGCTCGATGGTCACCAGGCGCGTCAGGTCGATGGGCGTGCCGATCACGACGGTGTCGCAGGGCACGCGCCGGATCGTCGCCTCGAGATCGCGTACCTGTTCTTCGCCATAGCCCATGGCCGGCAGGAGGGTACCGATGTCCGGGTACTTCTGGTAGGTGTCGACGAGCCTGCCCACGGCGTAGGGTCGCGGATCGATGATCTCGGCGGCGCCGAACCTTCGCGCCGCCACGGTGCCGGCCCCGTACTTCATCTCGCCGTGGGTCAGCGTGGGACCGTCCTCGACGACCAGAACGCGCCGGCCGGCGATGGCCTCGACGGCGTCGACGGCAATCGGGCTGGCGGCGTCGATGATCGCCGCTCCCGGATTCACCTGACGCACGTTTCGCCGGACGGTCTCGACGGCCTCCGGCACCGCGCTGTCCACCTTGTTGATCACGACCACGTGCGCCATGCGCAGGTTGGTCTCGCCGGGGTAGTAGGCCAGTTCGTGGCCGGCGCGCAGCGGGTCGGCCACCGTGATGTGCAGATCGGGGCGGTAGAACGGCGTGTCGTTGTTGCCGCCGTCCCACAGGACGACGTCGCATTCCTGCTCGGCCTGGCGGAGGATGGCTTCGTAGTCGACGCCGGCGTAGACCACCGTGTCGTTGACGATGTGCGGCTCGTATTCCTCGATTTCCTCGATCGTGCAGTGCTGATCCTCGAGGTCGGCGAGCGTAGCGAAGCGCTGGACGCGCTGGGCGGCCAGGTCGCCGTAGGGCATCGGGTGCCTGACGGCGGCGACGCGGAGCCCCGCCTCGCGCAACAGGGTGGCCACGCGCCGCGTCGTCTGGCTCTTGCCGGCCCCGGTGCGGACCGCGCAGATCGCCACGACCGGCCTGTGGCTGGTGAGCATGGTGTCGCGGGAGCCGAGCAGCACGAAGTGCGCGCCCGCGGCGTTGACCAGCGCCGCGCGGTGCATGACGTGCGCGTAGGAGACGTCGCTGTAGGAGAAGACGACCTGGCCGATGTGGAACCGGTCGATGAGCGTGGCGAGGTCGGCTTCGTCGAAGATCGGGATGCCTTCGGGGTAGTGCGGCCCGGCGAGCGCGGCCGGGTAGCGCCGGCCGGCGATGTCGGGGATCTGCGTTGCGGTGAAGGCGACGACCTCATAGCGGTCGTTGTCGCGGTACACCGTGTTGAAGTTGTGGAAGTCGCGCCCGGCGGCGCCCATGATCAACGTGCGGATTCTCATTGCGTCGGTCTCCGGATGTGCCGTCCAGGCGGCTACCTCTTCACGAGCACGCGGGCGAGGCGATCCACCGCCCAGTCGACTTCTTCCCGGGTGATCACCAGCGGCGGGGCGATGCGGATGACCCGGTCGTGGGTGTCCTTGCACAGCATGCCTTCCCGCATCAGCGCCTCGCAGTACGGCCGCGCCGGCTCGGAGAGCTCGATGCCGATCCACAGGCCGCGGCCGCGCAGGTCCTTCACCACCGGACTGTGGAGGGCGCGCAGGCGATCCATGAAGTAGGCACCTGTCGTCTCGGCCCGGTCGGCCAGGTGCTCGTCGCGGATCACGTCGAGCGCCGCGCGCGCGACGGCGCAGGCCAGCGGGTTGCCGCCGTAGGTGCTGCCGTGGTCGCCCGGCCTGAAGACGCCGAGCACCTCCCGCGGGGCGGCGAACGCCGACACGGGGTAGAAGCCGCCCGAGAGCGCCTTGCCGATGATGAGCCCGTCGGGACGCACGTCCTCGTACTGGTGGGCGAAGAGCCGGCCTGCCCGTCCGAGGCCCGACTGGATCTCGTCGAGGATCAGCAGCACGCCGTGCTGCCGGCAGATCCGCGCGCACTCGGCCAGGTAGCCCGGCGGCGGCACGATGATGCCGGCCTCGCCCTGGATGGGCTCGACGAGAAACGCCGCCGTGCGGGGCGTGATCGCCCGCGCGAGGGCCGCGGCGTCGCCGAAGGGCACGACCGTGAACCCCGGCGTATACGGTCCAAAACCCTCGCGGTACTGCGATTCGGTCGAGAAGCTGACGATGGTGATGGTGCGTCCGTGGAAGTTGTTCGCGCAGACGACGATCTCGACCTCTCCGGCCGGGATGCGCCGGATCGTCTCGCCCCACTTGCGGGCCGCCTTGATGGCGGTCTCCACGGCTTCGGCGCCCGAGTTCATCAACAGCGCCATGTCCATGCCGGTGAGCGCATGGAGTTGTTCGAGCAGCGGCGGCAACTGGTCGTTGCGGAACGCGCGCGAGGTGAGCGTGAGACGCTGCGCCTGCGCGGTGAGCGCCGCGAGGATGCGGGGGTGGCAGTGTCCCTGGTTCACGGCCGAATAGGCCGCGAGGCAATCCAGGTATCTCCGGCCGTCGACGTCCCACACCCACACCCCGTCGCCGCGCGCGATGACGACGTCCAGCGGACGGTAGTTGTGCGCGCCGTAGCGCTCCTCGAGGGCTATCAGGTCGGTTGCGAGCATGGGAAGACTCCTCCGGCCGGCTCAGCGCAGGAGCGCGAAGAGCAGGGCCTTCTGGACGTGCAGCCGGTTCTCGGCCTGCTGGAACACCACCGACTGGGCCGAGTCGATCACCTCGTTGGTGACCTCTTCGTCACGGTGCGCCGGCAGGCAGTGCATGAAGATGGCGTCGGGCCTGGCCTGCGCCATGAGCCTCGCGTTCACCTGGTAGGGCCGGAAGATCGCGCGCCGCTGCTCGGCTTCGCCTTCCCGGCCCATGCTGGCCCAGGTGTCGGTGTAGACGACGTCGGCCTCGCGCACGGCGGCCACCGGATCCTCGAACACCTCGACCGACGCGCCGGTCGACGGCCCCTCGGCGGCCACCCAGGCGATGACGTCGGGATGAGGCTGGTAGCCGGCGGGTGAGGCCACGCGCAGGTGCGCGCCCACGCGCGCGGCGCCGATCATGAGCGAGTGGGTGACGTTGTTGCTGTCGCCCACGTACGCCACCTGCAGGCCCTGCAGGCGGTCCTTCACCTCGAGCATGGTGAGGTAGTCGGCCATCCCCTGGCAGGGGTGACTGAAGTCGGTGAGGCCGTTGACCACCGGCACCGAGGCGTACTCGGCCATTCGCTCCACGCGGTCGTGGCCGAAGGTACGGATCATGATGCCCTGCACCATGCGCTCGAGGTTCTTCGCCACGTCGTAGACGGCCTCGCGCGCGCCGAGGCTGACGCTGGCCGACAGGTCGAGCGCGTGCCCGCCGAGCTGGACCATGGCCACCTCGAACGACACGCGGGTGCGCAGGGATGGCTTCTCGAAGATCATGGCGAGGACCTTGCCGCGCAGCGCCGACGCGTACTTCTGCGGGTTGGCCTTCATCCGCAGGGCCCGGTCGAAGATCTCCTGGAGTTCCGCCGAGGTGACGTCGCGAAGCGACAACAGGTCGCGCCCCGACAGGGCGCTGTGCAGGTGCTCGTGATCTTCGATGGTGTATGGCAGGTGACCGGAGTCCATGGGGCGTGACCTCGATGCGGCAGGACGCACGTCAGCCGTGCGCGGACGTGCGTCAGTGAACGCAAAGGCCGTTCCGCCACGCGAAACCCGGCGGCGTCGGCCCGCCACCATGATTTCACAAGCGCGGGACGGGAGTCCGGCAGACAGGAAGGGGCGCTGCCGGGTTCCCGGCGTACGTCCGGCCCCGCCGGTCTCGTCCGGCCCGGCCGCCATGCGGTAGGCTGTGGGCATGTTGAGGCTCGTGGAACGTCTGTTGGGGGAATGCGAGGTCTACCGTCGCGGCCAGCCGGTGCTCAGGGCCGGGTACGAGCTGTCGCTCTATCAGGACTGGACCGCCGAGGGGGCACACATGGTGCCGGGTGGCTATCAGGTGGACGGACACCTGCTGGCGGCGCCCGACGCGCTCGAACCGCTGATGGGCACCGAGGCCTGCCTCACACTGCACCTCGACGACGGGCGCCGCTTCGACGGCTACCTGCTGAACCCGGAAGGGTCGGTGACCTCCGCCGACCTGCGGGGCCTGTACCGCGAGTAGGGCCCCGCGGGATGGCCGCAGTCGCCAGCCGCCGGCCGTTGTGGTCTACTGCACCCGCCGATGTCGTCGCCCGCCGACCTCTCCTCGGTGTCATTGCTGGTGGTCACCGGCAAGGGTGGCGTGGGCAAGAGCGTCGTCAGCGCCGCGATCGGTCTCGCGCTGTATCGCGCCGGGCGGCGCGTGCTGCTGCTCGAGACTGATCCGCGGGAGAACCTCCACGAACTGACGGACGTGGCACCCTCGGGAGGCGAGATCGTCACGCTGGCGCCAGGCCTCTTCCTGCAGAACCTGTCGCCACAGGCCATCATCGGCGAGGTGGTGCGCGAGCACCTGCGTGTCGGCTACCTCGTGAAGCGCGTCTCGGCCAGCCCCGTCTTCCGCCACTTCGTGGAGGCCGCGCCGGGATTGAAGGAACTGGCGGTCCTCGGTCACGCGCTGCGCCTCGTGCGCGGCTACGACCGGGATCGGGCCGAGCTGATCGACGCCGTCGTTCTCGACGCGCCGGCCAGCGGTCATGGCCTCGCGCTGCTGCTGGCGCCGGGCCTGACGGCGTCGGTCATCGACGCCGGACCCTTCGGCCGGATGGCGCGGGAACTGGCGGAGTTCGTGCGCGATCCCCGGGCGACGGCGACCGTGGTGGTCACCCACGCCGAGGAGATGCCGGTTCAGGAGGCGCTCGAACTGCGCGATGCGCTGGTGTCGCGGATCGGGCGTCACCCCGACCTGCTGGTGGTCAACGCGCTGTACCCGCCAATCGTGAGGGAGACGCGCGCCGATCCGGCCGATCGGCTCGCCGCGCTGTGGCGGCAGCGGCGCGCGATCAACGACCGCGAGCTGGCGCGGCTCGGCGCCGAGTGGACCTGGCCACGGCTCGACCTGCCGCTGCTGCCCATCAGGCGGGGCCCGGCGCTGGTCGAAGCGCTCGTGCCGGCGCTGGCCGGCGCCGTGGGCGGCGGGCATCGTCGTGGATCGATGCGGTCGATGACGGAGGCCGCCCGGTGACCGCCGCGCTGCTCGGGCACTCCCTCACCATCGTCGTGGGTGGCGGCGGGGTGGGAAAGACGACGGTGGCGGCGGCGCTTGCGCTCGACGCCGCGTACGCCGGCCACGAGACGCTGGTGATGACCTTCGACCCGTCGCGGCGCCTGAAGGACGCGCTCGGCGTCGGCCACGATGCCGCCGACCGGGAGGTGCGCGTGGCGGCCTCGACCCCTGGGGCGCTCTACGCCAGCCTGCTCGACGCCCGCATCACCTTCGATCGCCTGGTTCGACGCTACGCGCCCGATCGCCAGGCGGCAGAGCGCATCTTCGCCAGCCGGCTCTACGATCATCTGTCGGGCAGCCTCGCCGGGGTGCTCGAGTACATGGCCGTCGAACGGCTGTTCGAGGTGGCTTCGCACCGCCGCTACTCGCGAATCGTCCTCGACACGCCGCCGACGCGCCAGGCGCTCGACTTCCTGGACGCGCCGTCGCGGATCGTGGGATTTCTCGATTCCGGCGCGCTGCGCATCGCGCTCAAGCCCTGGTTCGACGAGGCGGGCCACCTGCGCCCGACGCGCCGGCTCGGGCCGCTGGGGCGCGGCGTGGAGGCGTTTTTCGACCGGCTGATCGGGCTGGGGCTGCTGCGCGACATGGCGGAGTTCTTCCAGGCCTTCGGTCCCCTGTTCGAGGGCTTCCGCGCGCGCGCCGTCGAGGTGCAGGGGCTGCTGCGCGCGCCGGGAACGCAGTTCGTCCTCGTGGCGCGGCCCGAGGAGCAGCGCGTGCCCGAGACGCTGTTCTTCGCCCGGCGGCTGGTGGAGGCGGGACACCGGCTCGCCGCCGTGGTGGTCAACATGGTGCACCCCGAGGGTCCGGTGACCTCCGCCGCGGTGCCCGATGCGCGCGACGGCCGGAGCCTGCTCGCCTGGCTGGGGCGGCTCGACGCGCGGGGTGTCGAGACCTACCGGACCCGGCTGCCACGACACCCGCTGGTCGATCTGCCGCTGCTGGCCGGCGAGCCGAGCGACCTCGTGGGACTGGCCGAGGTGCGGGCGCTGATCGCGCCGCGGTGGCTGGCCGCCTTTGCCGCGGCCGGCGGAGCCGACGCATGAAGTCGCTCGTCCAGCTTCGCCGATGGCTGGCCTGGGACCGTCAGTTGCCGGTGTGGTACGACCCCGACTACCGACTGCCGCTCTCCGCATTCGGCAAGCGGACGGGGCTCGATCCGCGTCGCGCCGACTTGGTGGCCTGGTACCTGCTCGACCGCGGCTGGCTGGCCCGCGAGAACCTGCGGACCCCCACCCGCGTGCGATACGAGGACCTGGCGCGCGTGCACGCGCCCGAATACCTGGAGTCGCTGTCCTCGCCGGCTGCCCTGGCCCGCGTGTTCGGCGTCGATCCGTGGGACGTCCCGGTCGACGAGTTGCTGAACTGCGTCCGGCTTGGCTGCGGGGGAACGCTCGCCGCATCCCGGGCCGCACTCGAGCGCGGCGGACCGGCCGTCAACCTGATGGGCGGGTTCCACCACGCCGGCCCGAACTGGGGGGCCGGATTGTGCGCGGTCAACGACATGGCCGTCGCGGTGGCCACCCTGCGCCACGAGGGGTTCACCGGGCGGGTGGCCGTGCTCGACCTCGACGCGCACCCGCCGGATGGCACGGCCGCGTGCCTGCGCGGCGATCCCCGGGTGTGGATCGGATCGCTGTCGGGCAGCTCGTCCGGCCTGATTGCCGGCGCCGACGAGACGGTGCTGCCCCCGCGTTGTGGCGACGAGGAGTATCTGGATGCGCTGGAGCGCCTGCTGCAGCGCATGCCACCGCCCGAACTCGCGCTGGTCATCGCCGGAGGCGACGTGCTCGCCGACGATCACCTCGGACACCTCGGCCTCACGCTCGAGGGTGCCCGGAAGCGCGACCTGCGTGTCGCCGAGGCCCTGCGGGGGCGGGCCAGCGTGTGGCTGCCCGGGGGCGGGTATCACAGCCGCGCCTGGCGCGTGCTCGCCGGCACGGCGCTGGCGCTCAGCCACCGCACGCTGGCGGCGATCTCCGAGGGGCGCGATCCCATGGCCGCCAGGTTCGCCCGTCTCGCCCGCTACATCGACCTCCGGTCCGGGAGCGTGGATCCGGACCTGTCGTTTGCCGACGTCGAGGTCGAACTGGGACTGAAGGCGCCGGCCGAGCGCCGGGTGCTGCTGGGCACCTACACGCTGGATGGCCTGGAGTACGTCTTCTTCCGGTTTGGCGTGCTGACGTTCCTCGAGCGTCGCGGCTACGGCAACCTGCGGGTGGAGTTCGGCACGGCCTCCTCGGGTGGCGAACGGGTGACGGTCCTGGGCGACGCCGACGGGCGGAGTCACACACTGATCGAGTGCGTGCTCGAACGGCAGGAACTCGACGGACGCACCGGGCTGTACATCCACTGGCTGGCCCTGCGCGATCCGCGCGCGCGATTCAGCGACCGGCGTCCGCAGTTCCCGGGCCAGGACGTTCCGGGGCTGGGGCTGGCGCGGGAGATGATGGAGCTCATGCTGCTGGCGGCGCGGCGGATCGGCGCCGAAGGCGTCGCCTTCACGCCGGCCTGGTACCACACCGCCTACGTCGCCCGCGGGCGCTTCCGCTTCATCGATCCGGAGCGTCAGGGACGGTTCGAGGCGATGGTGCGCGATCTCGCGCCGGGGGGCCTCGACGCCGCGTCACGGGCGTTCGCGGCCGGGCGGGTACGGTGCGACGGGGTGGTGGTGGCCTGGGAGCCGGAGCTGATGGCGTCGTGGGTGCGACACGACGGCGAGGCCGCCGCGCGCGTCGTCGAGATCCGCGACCGGACCACGTACACCGTGGATCCGGCAGATTCCGGCAGTTCACCCGCCTGAAGGATCCGTTAGGATAGCGGCACGCAAGGGGGGTCGAGATGTCCATCACCGACGCACGCTCTTTCGCGGACCTGGTACTCAAACGAGTCAAGACCACGCCGGATCGCCAGGCGTTCCTCTACCCGACCGACCCGGGGTGGGCCAGCCTCACCTGGCGCGAGGTGGGCGAGCGCGTGCGGGCGATCGCCTGTGGCCTGCGGGCGCTCGGCCTGCAGGACGAGCAGCGCTGCGGCCTGCTGTGCTCGACCTCCGTCCAGTGGATCCTCGCCGACTTCGGCATCATGTGCGCCGGCGGTGTCTGCACCACCATCTACCCCTCGAACACCGCCGAGGAGAGCGCCTTCATCCTCACCGATGCGAACTGCCAGGTCGCGATGGTCGAGAACGTCCAGCAGTACCAGAAGCTGCTGGAACGCCGCTCGGACCTGGGGCACGTCAAGCGCGTCTGCATCATCGACGGCGCGGCCCCCGGCGACGGCTGGGCGATGAGCCTGGCGGAACTGATGGATCTCGGGCGGGCGCATCACGAGAAGGCGCCGGATGAATACGAGGAGGTCATCGCGCGCATCACGCCGCAGATGCTCGCGTCCCTGCTCTACACCTCGGGCACCACGGGTCGCCCGAAAGGCGTGGAACTGGTCCACGACTGCTGGCTGTACGAGGCCGAGGGGATCGACGCGCTGAACCTGCTCAAGGAAGACGATCTGCAGTACCTCTGGCTGCCGCTGTCGCACAGCTTCGGCAAGGTGCTGGAGGCCGCGCTGGTCCGGATCGGGTTCGTCACGGCGGTCGACGGCCGCGTGGAGCGCATCGTCGAGAACCTCGGCGAGGTGAAGCCCACCTTCGTCGCGGCCGTGCCGCGCGTGTTCGAGAAGGTGCACAACAAGGTGGTCGTCGGCGCGCAGGAGCCCGGCGGGCTGAAGGCGGCCATCTTCAGGTGGGCGCTGGCGGTGGGCACCGAGGCATCACGCCTCCGGCAGCAGGGCCATGAGGTGGGCGGCACGCTGGCGTTGAAGCACAAGGTGGCCGACGCGCTCGTGTTCTCGAAGCTGCGCGCGCGGTTCGGCGGCCGCCTGCGGTTCTTCATCTCGGGCGGCGCCCCGCTCTCGCGCGAGATCGCCGAGTTCTTCCACGCCGTCACCATCCTCATCGCCGAGGGCTACGGCCTCACCGAGACCAGCGCCGCGAGCTTCGTGAACGCGCCGCTGATCGAAGGCGTGGTGAAGTTCGGCACCGTGGGGCCACCGCTGCCGGGCACGCAGGTGAAGATCGCGGCCGAGGACGGCGAAATCCTCATCAAGGGCCGTGGCGTGATGCGCGGCTACCACAACCTGCCGGAGGCGACCAGCGAGGCGCTCTCGCCCGACGGCTGGATGCGCACGGGCGACATCGGCGAGGTGGATGCCGACGGGTTCCTGTTCATCACCGATCGCAAGAAGGACCTGATCAAGACCTCAGGTGGCAAGTACGTGGCGCCGCAGTACCTCGAGGGCAGGCTGAAGGCGATCTGCCCGCTGATCAGCCAGGTGCTGATCCACGGCAACAACCGCAATTTCTGCAGCGCGCTCATCACGCTCGACGAGGAGTCGGTGCGGAAACTGGCCGCCGAACGCAGCCTGGGCGACCAGCGGCCGTGGGCCGACCTGCTGGCCGACCCGGTGGTGGTGCAGGTCGTGCAGGGCTACGTCGACGAGTTGAACTCGAAGCTGGCCAGCTACGAGACGGTGAAGAAGTTCGCCCTGATTCCGGTCGACTTCACCGTGGAGAACGGCCTGCTCACGGCGAGCCTGAAGATGAAGCGGAAGGAGATCGAGCGGGCGCATCGTGACCGGATCGAGCGCCTCTACGCCGAGGGGGCGGCGAAGGCGTAGGCGGGCGGTGGGCGAGGCCCCGGCGCGAGGGCGCCGGGGTCCCGCTCGGTCCCGCCGCTACTTGCCGAGCAGACCGTTCTTGAGGCTCGCGCTCGGCGGGTTGTCGCCCAGCCAGATGGCGAACAGCGCCCGGGCGAAGGGGAAGCCGGGGACCGTGAGCTTGTCCTGGCCCTTGACGTTCAACTGCGTGCCGGTGCCGGGCACGTAGGTGATGGTCATCGCGTCGCCCGAGGCGAAGGACTCGAAGGCCGACGTGAACTGCTCGATCTCGGCCTTCAACGACTGCTTGGCCGCGGGGTCGAAGCCGTCGACGATGGCGTCCTTGATCTGGGTGTTGGAGACGTCGCGCACGAAGTGCAGGACGATGCGCTTGGGCGCGTCGGCGTTGTAGATCGCGGCGCCGTCCTGGCTCTTCTGCTCGACGTAGAGGCCGGCGACGTAGACCTTGAACATCATCCGGCTGCGGAGCCCGAGCCCGTTGAGCACGAGCGTCTTCCCGCCGGCCTGCACCGAATCGGGCAGCGTGACGCCGGCGAGGGTGGCGGCCGACAGCGTGGCGCCGGTCAGCAGCGTGCCGGCAAGAAGCAGAGCACACGTCTTGCGCATCGTTCCTCCTGGCTGGGGGGCAGCCGAGCGAGCGGGCGGGCGTATTATGCAACAACCGGCGGCGATCGCCGTGCGCGGGGGGCGACATGAGCCAGTTCAGGGACGAGCAGGAATTCAAACGGGTCTTCGAGCAGATCTTCGTGCTCATGAACGAACACCCCACGGTTGGTCGGACCCTCGCCGACGCGCGGGCGCCCCACCGGTTCGTGATCTCCGACTTCGGCCTCGAGTTCCACGTCACCTACGGGGAGCCCGCGGACATCGCGGGCGGGAAGCCACTGCGCTGGCAGTGGGGCACTCCCGACTGGGAGCCGTTGATCACCCTGACGATGAGCGCCGACGTGGCCAACCGGTACTTCCAGGGCAAGGAGAGTATCGCGACGGCGGTGATGCTCGGCCGGGTCAAGATCAAGGGTCCGATGTCGAAGATCCTCGAGCTGGCGCCGGTGACCAGGCCCATCTACCCGGTGTATCGCGCGTGGCTCGAGGACCAGCGCCTGGATCACCTGCTGGCCTGAGGCCGGCGCGCGTGAGGACGCTATCATGTCCACCAATCCTGATCCCATCGCAGCCTTCGTCAACCAGCTCAAGGAGTCGGGCGAGACGGCCTTCAACCGTCTGTCGGAGCAACTGCTCGAGAACCCGCTCTTCATGCGGGCCCTGCAGCGCACGGTCGAGGCCAAGGGCCAGGTCGATCGCACCGTGGCCGGCACCATGGACTTCGTCAACGTGGTGTCGAAGAACGACGTGCAGCGGATTCTCGACGAGATCGAGGAACTGTCGAACAAGGTGGGGCGCACGCAGCGGGCCGTGGCCAGCATGGAACGGCTGCTCGAGGAGATGAAGAGCGCGATCGACAAGATGGCGCGGCCGCCGCGCAAGGGGTAGGCGCGGGAGGCGCCGGCGGTGGGCGGTCGGCCACAGCGTGCCGGCTGCCGGGAGGATGATGGTGTCTGCGGATCGAGGACGCACGCCGCTGGCCGACGTGGACAGCGCCTGGCTCCGGATGGACGACCCCACCAACCTGATGGTCGTCACCGGCGTCATGATCACCGACGCGCCGCTGGCCTTCGAGGACATCCGCGACGTCGTCGTCACCCGCCTCCTCGAGTTCCGGCGGTTCCGGCAGCGCGTGGTCGACGATGTCGTCATCGGCGCTGCCCACTGGGAGGACGACGAGCGGTTCTCGCTCGATTATCACCTCGTCCGGGCGACGCTGCCCGAGAACGCCAACGAGGTCGCGCTGCAGCGGTTCATCAGCGAACTCATGAGCCAGCCGCTCGACCCCAAGCGCCCGCTCTGGCAGTTCCACTTCGTGCCGCACTTCCGGGGCGGATCGGCCCTGGTCACCCGCATCCATCACTGCATCGGCGACGGCCTGGCGCTGATCTACGTCATGTTGTCGCTCGCCGACGACGGGCCGGGGGCGCGCGAGGCGCCGCCCGGCGACCACGACGAGGGCGAGGGCGGCTGGGAAGCGGTCGCGCGGGCGGCCGCCGAGGCGATCGGCGCCGCGATGCAGGTGCCCGCGATCCTCCTGCGGGAGGTGAACACCTACCTCGCCGATCCGGCCCGCCTCAGCGAGACGGCCGCGACCATCACCTCCAGCGTCGGGGCGCTGGGACGGCTGCTGCTGTTGCCGCCCGATCCGCCGACGCTCTTCAAGGGGCCGCTCGTGCCCGAGAAGCGCGTGGCGTGGTCGGCGGCCGTGCCCGTGGCGACGCTCAAGCAGATAGGGCGCGCTACGGGAAGCACCATCAACGACGTGTTGATGGCGTCGCTGGCGGGCGCCCTTCGCCGATACCTGCTCGGACGGGGCAGCGAGGTGCCAGCCGACCTGGATGTGCGCGGCGTGGTCCCCGTCAACCTGCGTGCGCCCGAGGACGCGCACCAGCTCGGAAACCGGTTCGGGCTGGTCTTCCTCGCCCTGCCGCTGGGCATCGACGATCCGCTCGATCGCATCTTCGAGGTGCGGCGCCGGATGGCGGCGCTCAAGCAATCGCCCGAGGCGCTGGTGGCCTTCCAGATTCTCCGCACCCTCGGCCTGGTGCCCCGGCAACTGTTCGACGTTGCCGTGACGCTGTTCGGAATGAAAGCCACGGCCGTGGTCACCAACGTGGTGGGTCCGCGGGTGCCCATCCGCTTCATCGGCCGCGAGATGCGGCAGGCGATGTTCTGGGTACCGTCTGCCGGACGGCTCGGCCTGGGCGTCAGCCTCCTCAGTTACGCCGGCCGCGTCTGGCTGGGCGTGCAGGCCGACGCGGGCCTGGTGCCCGATCCGGACACGTTGATGACCGGGTTCGCCGACGAGATCCAGAGCCTCCTCGACCTCGAGCGGGCCGTCCACTGAGCCATGAGGCGTCGCCACGCGCAGCCACTCCGGCGCCGTCCAATCGCCAGAAATCCGGCGATGCGCCTACGGCGTGCTGGATCCGCCGGGCCGGTTGCCGAGAATTTGGCCGGAATTGACTGATCTCGTGGTTCGAGCGTGACGGCGCGCCGTTTGCAAAGCGCTCTCGCGTTCGAGCCGTTTCCTCGGAGCGGATCCTCCGCTCCCGTCCGCGCGCGGCGTGATCGCGCCATTTCGATCTGGGGGATGAAGTCATGAAGCGATTCGCGATCGGGGGGGTGCTTCTGGCCGGCGTGCTGGCCGCGGGCACCGGCACGGCGTCTGCGCAAGGCTACTCGGTCAACGAGCAGAGCGCCTGCGCCATGGGCCGTGGCACGGCCGGCGTGGCTTCACCGTGCGACGACGGGTCTGGCATCTTCTACAACCCGGCGGCCCTGGCGGTGAAGCCGCAGCGGGTGATCGCGCTGGGCGGGACGCTGATCGGACCGCGTGGCGATTACAAGGCCAGCGCCGGTGCGCTGGTGGCCGATCTCAAGGAAGCCTGGTACCCCGTGCCGGGCATCTACCTGTCGATGCCCGTGGGCGAGCATGCCGCCGTCGGACTCGGGCTGTGGGCGCCCTATGGCCTCACCACCGAATGGGATGAGAGCTTCGAGGGCCGCTTCACCGCCTACAAGACCACGCTTCAATCGCCCTACGTGCAGCCCACCTTCGCCTGGCGGCCGAACGAGATGCTGGCCATCGGCGCGGGTCTCGACATCACCTACAACAGGCTGGAGCTCAAGCAGCGGCTCGATCTCAGCACGCAGCAACTGGCGCCCGGCGTCAGCTTCGCCGCCATCGGCGTGCCGCGTTTCACCGACTTCGCCGACTTCAAGATCAAGGGGCACAAGCTGACGGTCGGCGCCAACGTCGGCGTCATCGTCAACCCCGACGGGCCCGTGTCGCTCGGCGTGCGCTACATGACCCGGCAGAAGATCAAGGCCGACGACCTCACGCTCGATACCCGGCAGATCAACACCGGCCTGCGGACGCCCGTGCCCTTGCCCGGCATCCCGGCCGGCACGCCCATCGACGCGATCCTGGCGCCGCAGTTCCAGAGCGGAGCCCGGCTGGCGAGCCAGGCGGCGTCGACCGAGCTGACGTTGCCCGATCAGCTGGCCGTCGGCGTGGCGTTCAAGCCCACCGAGAAGGTGAAGGTGCTGGCCGACTACTGGTGGACGAACTGGAGCCAGTTCGCCAGCCTCGAGTTCAACACCGCCAACGGCCTCCACGAGGTGATCAACAAGAACTACGAGAACACGAGCGCCGTCCGCTTCGGCGTCGAGGCCGACGCGACCGAGCAGCTCGTGCTGCGTGGCGGCTTCATCCTTCACAACGCGGCAGCGCCCGACGGCGCGATTACCCCCGATCTGCCGGAAGGCGGCCGCTGGCTGGTGTCTGGTGGCCTGGGCCTGCGCGTCTCGCAGGGGATGCGCATGGATCTCGCGTACATGTACCTGAAGCAGGAGGATCGGAACGGGCGCACGCAGCTCGTCGGGCCCGACACCGGCGTGTACGCGTTCCACGCCAACCTGCTGGCCGCCACCGTGGTCTGGAAGTTCTGAGGCGGGGCGGCCAACCGCCGCCCGCTCGCGACGTCAAACCGCGGTCGCCGCCGACGGGCTACCGCCGAGCGTCGTCGGCCGGCAGCTCGGTCTTGTGCGCGGGCTGACGATTTTCGCGCGTAGCCGGCCCGGACCGAGTCGGCGAGATCGTGCGGCCGCAGTTGATTCCGGGGCCAATCCCAACGTTCGGGATTGGCCCTTTTCTTGCTTTCCGCCACGAAGGACGACGTGTGGACGTCGTTCGTGCCGAGATGGGAAGCATCGCGACCGTCATCACCGCACAGCGC